>NZ_JBAKHX010000045.1:0-60725 GCF_036906915.1 Micromonospora sp. CPCC 206061 | reverse complement strand
CAGGACAACGGCGTGCGCTATTCACGACGCGCCGCACCACCCACGGAAGCGTCAGGAGAGCCCCAAATAAGGGCCACGGGTGGCGAGGAGGTTGCATCGAGCGCTGATCCAATCCGTCTGGACCCTTGCAGCCCCGAGGACCTCGTGCGAGGGGATCGGGGTGGACGCGCCCTGGTGTGGATAGTGGGGCGGGGCATGATCGGTGATTAGGTCGCGGACCTGCCCGGCCAGGAGGCGGCCAGGCTGGGCATGAGTGGACGGTCACCTCTCGATGAACGCCGCGTAGTATTCGAGACTGACCCGGACGGACCGATCCGCGATACGCCCGTCGCCGCGTCGAGCAGCGCAGGCGATGGACTAGGGCCTTCAGGCGGCGCTAGAACTGATCCTGACCGAACGGGCCGGTGCGGACCATGCCGAACCGGCCAGCGATCTGTTCCCCGCGATGACCATGTGCTGGCGGATGCGTCTCTGCCCGTGATCGTGGGCTGTGACGGTTGGCGGCAGCGTTGCCCGTAGCGAGGTAGCGGCCCATTCGGACGGGCGCACCGCCGTGGCGGGCGTTACCACTACGGATGATCGACAGCCAAGCGGGCGTGGCCGCAACTGGCCGTCGAAGGCTGGGCAGCTGGTCGGCGGGATCGGCTGGTAGCAACGACATGCCGACCACCTCGACGGAGGTCGTCCTCCCGGAGAGCCGGCATGGGGTTAGTTAAGGGTGCGCATCGCTCGTGCTGAGGATGTCGCGGTGGTCAGTGTCAACGACGTTCGAGGCGGCGGCGGGCCTCCTCGGCCGCGGGGTCGCCCACGTCCTCGTAGATCCGCACGGCCTGGCGCCAGGCGGCAGCGGCAGCGGTCCGGTCGCCCATCCCTTCCCGGGTGTCCCCGAGCCGGATGAGGGTCTCCGCCTCGTGATACCGGTCGACGGAGTCGCGAAAGAGTTGGATCGCCTGCTCGTAGCAGTCGGCCGCGCGGTCGCGTTCGCCGAGGCGGTCGTAGGCGAAGCCGAGGCTGTCCAGCGTCGCGGCCTGGCCGTTGCGGTCGTCGCTCCGTCGTTGCTGGGCGAGTGCTTCGGTGCAGCTCTCGATGGCCTGGACATAGTCGCCGGTGGTGGCCAGCAGCCAACCGATCGCGTTGAGCGTCCGGGCTTCCCCCGAGCGGTTACCGGCCAGCCGGTAGAGCCGCAGCGCCTCGCGACCGTGTGCGAGCGCCTCGTCGAGCCGGCCGTCCAGGTAGCAGAGTTCGCAGTAGTTGTGCAGCGTCTGGGCCTGACCAGTCGGATCGCCGAGGCGTTCGTGTAGCTCGAGTGCGCGCTTCAGCCGGTACTCGGCGGCGTCGTGGTCGCCGAGTCGGGTCAGTGCGCGGGAGAGCAGCCGGTTGGCAGCGGCCTGGCCGGCGAGGTCGTCGATCTTCTCTGCGGCGGCCAACGCGACCTGTTGGGTGGCGAGCTGATCCTGCCACAGGCCGCGCGGTGCCAGGAAGGTGTTCAACGCCCAGGCGATCTGCCAGGCGTACGCTTCGAAGCCGTTCTCGGCGGCCTGCCGGACCACCCGGATCAGCACCCGGTGCTCCGCCGTGAACCAGGCGAGCGCGCCGTCGTGATCGGTGACCGGCCGCCTGGCGGGTACGGGCAGCGGCGGCACCGGCTCGATCGGAGGCCACTGCGGCTGGAGCAGCAGGGCCGCCGGATAGGCGGCGTGCAGGTAGTGGTCGTACAGGCGCTGTCGGGCGGCCGCGCGTTCGTCGGCGCGCTCCGACGACTCCGCCAGCTCGGCCGCATAGGCCCGCAGAAGATCGTGAAAGCGTACCGGCCGGGCGTGTGCTCGGCCAGCAGATGGAGTCGGGTCAACTCCCGCAGTCGCGGCGTAACGGCCGCCGTCGACACGCCGGCGAGCGCTGCGGCCGCGGCGGCGGTCAGGTCCGGTCCCGGATGCAGCCCCAGCAGGGTGAACAGCCGGGCCGCGTCCTGCCCCAGGGCAAGGTACGACCAGGAGAAGACGCGCCGGACGTCGCCGTCGGCCAACGCGTCCAGCCTCGCCTCGGCTGAGTGCAGTTCGGCGGCGATGGCGCCGAGCGGAAACGTGGGATGGGTGGCGACGCGCGCCGCCACTATGGACAGTGCCAGCGGGAGCCGGCCAGCGGCCTCGACGATGTCGGCCACCGCAGCCGGTTCGGAGGCGAGGCGGCTGGCGCCGAGCCGGCTGGCGAGCAGGCTCATCGACTCCTCGGCCGTGAGCACGTCCAGCGTCAGCGGCGCGGCGCACTCGGCGGCGATCAGGCTGCCGAGCCGGTCGCGACTGGTGACCACGACCATGCAGCCGCCGGCACCGGGCAGCAGGGCGCGAACCTGGGCGGAGTCGCGAGCGTTGTCGAGCACGACGAGCATCCGGCGGGAGGCCAGCAGGCTGCGGTAGAGCCCCGTCCGGGCCTCCGCGCCGGACGGTATCCGGGCGTGGGGCACGCCGAGCGCTTCGAGGAAGCCGGACAGGGCGTCGGGCGGGGACACCACGCCGGCTTCGTCGTACCCGCGAAGGTTCACATAGAGCTGGCCGTCGGGGAAGCGGTCGGCCGCCCGATGCGCCCAATGCAGCGCCAGGGCGGTCTTGCCGACTCCGGCCATGCCGGACACCGCAGCGATGACCACGCTGGTCGGCCCCTGCGCCCCGCCGGCCAGGAGCGCGTCGAGGCTGGCCAGCTCGGCTCTGCGGCCGACGAACTCCGGCACCGCACGCGGCAGCTGCTCGGGGCGCTGGATGAGCGGCCCCGGTGCCGTGCCCGGCGCCGGCCCGTCTGGCCCCGGTGGCGGATGCGCTGCCAGTCCCGGGCGGTGATGCAGGATGTCGTCGTACAACTTGGTGAGTTCCGGCGCGGGATCGAGGCCGGTCTCCTCCGCCAGCGCCTGCCGAGCCTGCCGGAAGGCATCCAGCGCGCCGGCCACGTCTCCGATGCGGTACAGGCCCACCATCAGCTGGCCCCACGCCCGCTGCCGCAGCGGGTGCCGGTCGAGCAGGGCACGCAGCCGGCGCACCACGTCGGCCGGCGCGCCGAGCGCCAGCACCGCCTCGGCGTAGTCCTCCTCGGCGAGCAGCCGGCGCTCCTCCAACTGCGCCACCCGCCGGGCCAGCGCCGGCCGCAGCGGCAGGTCGGACAGCGAGTCCCCACGCCACAGGCCCAGCGCAGCGGAGAGCTCGGCCTCGGCCCGGTCCGCATCTGAAGCGGCGAGAGCGTCGCGGCCCCGTGCCGCCGCGGCGTCGAACAGGTCCAGATCCCGCTCGCCCGGCCCCACCCGGACCAGGTAGCCGCCGGCCGCAGCGGTTATCCCCTCCCAGGGCGCCCCGCCGCCCAGCGACTGCCGCAGCCCGCGTACGTAGGTGCGCAGGTTCGCCGCGGCCGACGCCGGCTGTTCGTCGCCCCACAGCATCGCGGCCAACTCGTTGGAGCCGACGACCTCATTCGGGCGCAGCAGCAGGGTGGCCAACAGGAGACGTTGCTTCACCGAGCCCAGCGGAACTGGCTGGCCTTCGCGGTACACGCGGAGCGGACCGAGGAGGTCGAAACGCACAGGCACCTCACATGTGGCGCTGCTATCTGTCACCAGGTGCACCGCACCCGGATGACGGGGGCGGATCGGTGATCTATACGCCAGTTGTGCGGCGATTGTACGGGCCCCACCGTACCGTTCTACCGTCCGCACTGCCCAATCGAGCTTCATGCCCTGGATGCGCAACGACGCGCGAAGCCCAAGCGGGACCGTTTAACCACCCTGCGCGGCCACCGTCGCCTCGTCCTGCCGGGCCGGCTGCGTGGCCGGCCACCGGAGAGCCGACCTGCCCAGCATGTCCTTTTGTCATCGTTCCGACAAGTAACCGAGGAGATTGATGTCTTCGCACCGCTTCATCTGCCGCCTACTCCGTCAAGCCGCCGTCCCAGCCGTCGGCGTAGCGTTAGCCCTCGGCATGAGCGCCACGCCGGCCGCGGCGAGCGGCTCCTACAGCGGCCGGGCGTTCGTTTACGGCAGCGGCGGGGTATCTGATGACTTCGATGACGAGGGCGTCGTCAACGTCACCACGCACCGCTCCTCAAACGTTGCCTGTCTGTGGCAGACCATTCTTTGGGCAAATGGTTACCTGCCCTCGTCCGGGATTGATGGCGTCTTCGGCGACCAGACCGATGCCGCAACGAGGAATTTTCAGCGCGACAAGGGCCTCGTCGCGGACGGCTCCGCCGGCCGGAACAGCTGGACAAAGGCGGGCGACAGGATCTCGCAGCACGACAACCAGAACGGGTGGCTGTATGTGGTGTTTGACGGGGTGACGGGTTCTAGGAGCCCGTACAGCTCGCACGATTTCGTGTTGCAGCGTTCGCCCGACGGGAATTACAGGTTCTACCCGCCTCAGAGCGGGGGCCCCTATTGGGCCGCCTACAACTCCCGCACCTGCTGACCTCGCCCTCGCCTGAGCCACGGTAATCCGGGCCTTCGTGGGGCCCCGCCGGCCCCGGGACGCCCAGACACATCATCCGACCGTGCTCTTACCACCTGCATTTCGGCGAGGCAGACGTTGGCAGTGACCGAGTTGGATGGTCTCGAACGGCCGCAACGCAACCACGGTCAGGCTGGGCACCGATGAGCCGTCTCGCCGAGACTCTCAGCGCCGCATGGTAAGCGGCAACTCAGCGCGGCTGCGCGGGCACGTGGCAGGGGGCAGCGGCCCGCGTAGTGCGCGGCAGGGGAGCGCCAGGTACCTGGGTCCACGTCGGCCTCCTGGGTGCTGTACGCAGGTCGGCGTGCTGGCGTTCCACTGGAAGTCGGCGGCCTGGGTGGTGACGCCCAGGCCGCCGACGCAGGCAAGGCCGGGCATGTGAGGGCCCGGCGTGCTCGGCTTGCCTTCGACCGCCGTCGGAGACTGCTATGACAACATGATGGAATCGTTCTGGAGAACTCTGCACCTAGAGATCCTCGATCGCAAGAAATGGAAGATCCGCGATGAGCTTGCCAACGCAATCTTCGAATGGATAAATTGCTGGTACAATCCGGTAAGACGCCATTCCAGCCTCGGAATGCGCAGTCCCATCGAGTTTGAGAAGCTCCGCACCCCGTCTGATCACGACCGTTGACCCCACACCTCGGGTGTCCGGCCTACGGGGGGAAGCTCACCCAGCGCGACTGAGTCCGTATCTCGCGACCCGAACCCAGGACCTCTGACGGTGATCAACCGACAGTCGGCTCAACACCCTCCCCGGCCTGGATCTCCAGCACAGCATCCACGCCCGTGACCGCGAGCAACCGCGTAACTATTGGCCGACCTGTACTCCTCGGGGAGCGGCGGCGTGCAGACCGTGGGCCCAGTTGCGCAGCCACGCCGCGGCAGGGGCGACGTTGCCGAACATGTCGTGACCGAGCTCCGGGCGCACGGACGAGGCGCCGGTGGTGAACAGGATCGTGCACGCCGCCGTCCACCTGACTCGTCGGCTGCGCGCCGGCATGGCCGCGAGGGTCGTACATCACCGGATCGCGGCGTCCTCGAACCCAGACGCAGCCAACCCGCCGTTCGTTCACTGAGGGCGGTGATGGTCATCGATCCCTGAGGCACGTAACCTGGGAAAGCGGTCATGTACACCGCCACGTGATGGCCATTCGTTGAACGCCGGCCGTGACACTGCGTCGCAGATGGCCTTCCCCACGGTAGACGTGGCGGTTGACCTGATCGTCTGGCACTCCAGACCCGAGGAGGCAACCCTTGCTAAGCAGAATGGCAGCGATCCTGTCCACCCTGGCACTGACCATCGCGATGGCGGCATCCGCCGCACCGGCCGCGGCGGCACCCGCCATCGAGTATGTCGCCACGATAAACGTCGGCAGCGGCAGCAACGTCGAGTACTTCCGGATCCACCTGGTCCAGGCCACCGACATCACCGCCGCGTTCGCGAACATGAACAAGCAAAGCAACCGGCATCCGAACGGTCGCATCGTGCGCACCGGGCCCGAGCTCAACATCGGCTACAGCTGGCACATCGACCCGAACGACGTGAACTTCGTCGACGTCAGCATCGCGGCCTGCGACCGCCGGCCATCCGAAGTGGAACGCGGCGCGCTCGCCAGCGGCCGGTACTGCCCCTGGTCCGCGCGGGTAGTCCAGATGACTCCCCTCCTCTAGCGACGGACCGGCGTCAACCAGCCTGGGCGAGCCCGGGGCCGAGCACGGCCATTAACACCGGCCCAACCCGCGAGGACCTCCATGGCCACCAGCCCGACCCAACACGACCACAACCAACCACTGCCACTACTGCTCAAAATCGGCGAGGACTTCCTCACCACACCAGCCCAGCCATCCGCGCGGTCGGGGCCGTGGGTCTGTCAAACCAATGGCTCTGGCACAGAGACGGTGGTGGGGTCTGTCCTTAGTGGTCGGAGGCGGTAGGGCACACTCCGTGCTGGTGTGCCTCCGACGTGATCAAGATGTTGTTGCCGCAGCTGTCGACGTTGTTGATCGACGAGGTCGTGGAGGATGGCGGAAGGCTGGTCGTACGAGCCAGAACGTCATCGGTCGCGGTGGCCTGCCCGCAGTGCGACCGACCGTCGCAGCGGGTGCACGGGTATCAAGTTCGCCGTCTGGCGGATCTGCCGGCCGCTGGCCACGCGTCCCCGGTTCTGGATTCGAACTCCTGCCTCAACTGGAGGCCGTATTTCGGGCCCTCGCTGAGCAGGGCCAGCAGGGCGTGCCGGAGTGTCATACCGAGTATGATACTCAGTATATGTCCTCGTCATCATGAGCGGCAGGCTTTGCATGGAGGTGCAACAAATTCCGGATATTCTCCGCGCGGTGCGGTTCTTGGGTTGTGAGTGACGAATCGACGGCTCTACCTTTCCTGCCGTTCATGCACGTGGGAAAGGGGTCCTCGTGACCGGTCGGAAACGCCATGTCGGATTGCTGCTGTGCGCGATCCTGGCCGGTGGTGTCCTCGTAGCTTCGCCGGAATCCGCGCAGGCGGAAGAGCTCCCGGCGGTGCCGTGTCCGGAGTTCGACGGTCCACCGGCCGCGGACGACGAGTTCACGGCCTACCAATATGCCTTGGCCTGCGACGTGGACGTCGAGGTGATGAGCCTGCGCGACGTGGACCGCCAGGTGTTCGCCACCCCCGAGGACGAGGGCCGGCTGAAGGCCCACGTGGCGGTCGAACCCACCTGGGTGAAGAACGCCGCAGGCACCTGGGTGGACATCGACCCGACGTTCGTCGCGCGGGCGAACGGGTCCGCGGCCTCGGCGGCGACGCTGATCGGGATTACCGCCGGTGCCGGAGGTCAGAGCACGTTCGTGACCGCGGCCGATCCCGGCCGCGGATCGCTGTCGCTGACCTGGCCACTGGGCGCCCTGCCGACCCCGGTGCTCAGCGGATCGGTGGCCACCTACCCGGAGGTGCGGCCCGGGATGGACCTCGCGGTGCAGGCCGAGGCGGCGGGCTTCTCGTGGGTCCTAGTGCTCAAGACCCCCGAGGCGGCCGACGATCCGATCCTCAAGGAGATCGCCATCGGGATCCAGTCGGACGGGCTGTCGGTCGTCGAGGACCCCGAAACCGGCCGCATCGATGTCGTCGACGGCGCCGGTGAAGTGGTGTTCGAGGCCGGTCAGGGCATCATGTGGGACTCCACACCGCCGAGCGGACAGACCGCGGGCGCGTCGGCCTTCTCCACCACCACCGAGACCGCGGCGGCCGAGGACCCCAGCCAGATCGGCGACGTCGCGGTGGACGTGACCAAGAGCGGCATCACCCTCAAGCCGGACGTGCGGATGCTCGCCGACGACTCGCTCACCTTCCCGGTCTACATCGACCCGCCGTTCACCTCGACCCGCAAGGCGTGGGCCAACGTGTACGCGGGCTCGCCGAGCAAGGGCTGGACCGGTGATACGAGCTGGCCACGGTCGGGCGGCATGCGGGTCGGCTACAACACCTGGAGCGACTGCGGTAACGGCTGCGGACTGTGGCGGTCGGTCATCACGCTGAACGTCGGGAAGCTGAAGGGCAAGTACATCGACACGGCTGCCGTGAAGGCGTTGCAGACCCACACCGGCGGCTGCGGCACCTACGGGTTGCAGCTGTGGCGCACCAAGCAGATCTCCAACGGCGTCTCGTGGAACGGTGTGAGCTGGCTGTACGGCAGCCAGTTGCAGACCAAGAACCTGCCCTCGTCCAACGCGGCCGGCGGCTGTTCGGGTACCACCAACGAGTGGGTGTCGTTCGATGGCGCGAACATCAAGAAGCGGATGCAGTCGGCGGCTGACGAACGCGACGACACCATCTCGTTCGGCTTCCGTTCGTCCAGTGAAGGCGACCGTAACGCCTGGCGGCGTATCCAGACCAAGTCGGTACGCCTGGAGGTGACCTACTACATCTATCCGCCGAAGCCGGACCAGCTGGCGATCGACGGCGACGACTGCGTCACGAGCCCGTCCGCTACCCGGTGGGTGACCTCCCGGAAGCCGACGCTCTCCCTGCGGGCGAAGTCGTCGGAGTCCGAGTCGGTGTACGTGCGGATGCGCATCCGCAAACAGGGTTCGGACACCGACTTCGCCGCGTACCGGACCCCGGACGCGGTCGCGGCGTACTCGCCGCTCAGTTGGCCGTTGACCACCTCGCTGCCGGACGGGGCATACACCTATTCGGCCCTTTCCGAGGCAAGGCAGTCGCCGGCGGTGAACTCCGGCTGGACCGCGCCCTGCTACTTCAAGGTGGACGCCACCCTGCCACTCCAGCCGACCGTGGCCGCACGGGAAGGCCCGTACACCGAAGGCCAGAACGTGACGTTCACGCTCGCCTCGTCGGACCCGGTCGCGGGCGGCGTCTCCTCGGGGCTGCGCAGGTACGAGTACTCGTGGAACTCGCCGATCTTCAGGCAGTCGGCGACGCCGTCGTCGCCCACGATCACCCGCGTGGCCTCGGCCGGACGGCACGTGCTCTACGTGCGGGCCGTCGACGGCGCGGGCAACCGGTCACTCACACGGGTCCACACCTTCTTCGTCGGCAACAACATCGTGGCGGCGCCAACGGGCATGTGGCGGTTTGAATCCGAGGCGTTCGACGACTCCGGACTCGACCACCACCTGACGATGGCCAAGGGCAGCGGGCCGCTGTACGGTCCCGACAACACCGGCCGTGCGGCGTCTGCGGTGGAACTCGACGGCGGCTCGTGCCTGACCGGCAAGGCCCCGGTACGCACCGACGCGGCGTTCAGCCTGGCGCTGTGGGTGCGGATGGACGCCGAGCCGGAGGCGTACGCGAAGATCCTGACGCAGGGCAACACGGCGCATTCGGCGTACCAGATCCAGTACTCGACCGCGACCAAGATGTGGTCCTTCTCGCTGCTGAACACGCCCGGCACCGACGCCGACTGGATCAGCGTGAGCGCGGTCAGCCCGGTCGCCTTGGGCCAGTGGCTGCACATCGCGGCGGTCTACGACCCCGACGGCGACCGGCAGCGGCTGTACTTCAACGGCAGCCTGGCCGCCGCGCAGGGGGTCCGCTTCGCGCCGTGGAACGGCAAGGACACGTTCAGCGTCGGGTGCCTGCGGAGCAGCGGCGGAGGGACCGGGCACTTCCTGGACGGCGCGATCGACGGACTCGGCATCTGGCAAGGGGTGCTGTCGCCGACGCGGATCCAGCAGTCCATGACCGATCTGCCGGAAGGGACGGAACTGGCCCGCTGGGAGTTCCGCAACGGTGGCGAGGACACCTCGCGCTACGACCACCCAATCGTCATTCCCGCGAACGTCACCGCCGGCTACGACCGGTTCAACCGTCCCCGCGGCGCGGTCGACCTGGGCGGCCAGAGCTGCCTGGAACAGCCGGGTGCGACCGTCCCGATCGACAGGTCGTGGTCGGTGTCCACCTGGGTCAAGATACCGGCGGCCACCGGCACCCACACCCTGGTGTCGACGATGAACGACACCGCCACGGCGGGCTTCGAACTGCTAGCGAAGCCGACCACGACCGGCGGCAACCTGCAATTCTCCGTCATGACCACCAACGCGGGCGGTGTCCGCAGCGGGGCGGCTTTCGGAAGCGTGGCCCCCGGCGGGTGGCACCACGTGGCGGCCGCTTTCGACCTTGCCGCCGGTGTCCGGCGGCTCTATGTGGACGGTGAGCTCGTGGTGTCCTTCGCGTGGGGCAACTTCGCGGCGCCCAACGCCGGTCACGTCCTCATCGGATGCACGAAGAGGATGCTCGGCGAAACGCTCCGGCGAACGGACTACCTGCGCGGCTCACTGCAGGACGTGCGGCTGTGGCGTGGCCCGCTCGACGCCGACGACCTCGTGGCGATGATGGGGTATCCGCCACCGGACTTGAGCGGCCGATGGCGGCTCGCCTCCGGCGCTGGCACCGATACGTCGGGCAAGTCCCACAACGTGGTCCTAGAGGGCAGGACCCAGGTCACCGACGGAGCCAGGTGCGAGCCGGACAACGCGATCGAGCTGACCGGCGCCGGCTCCCTGGCGACCACCGGTCCCGTGGTGGCGACCGACGATTCGTTCACCGTCTCGGCCTGGGTACGCCTCAGCCGCCTCGACACCGACATGACCGTCGCGTCGGCGGTCGGCCAGCAGGCCACCGGATTCCTGCTGCGTTACAGCGCGAGCCTGCGTCAGTTCGGGTTCGTCATGATGAACACGGACACCGCCGACACCTCGTGGCTGACCGCGTACGGCGGTCCGGCGCCCGCCGTCGACACCTGGTACCACCTGGTCGGCGTGTATGACATCGCCGGCGGGAAGCTGCACTTCTACACCAGCGGCCAGCTGATCACGACCCGGGACGGCGGCCCGGCGACTCCCTGGAACGCCACCGGTCCGCTGGTGATCGGCGCCACCGGAATCGCCGACGGATCACGGGCGCGGCGGCTTCAGGGCGCCATTGACGACGTGCTCGTGTGGCAGGGCGCGCTGCCCGCCGAAGCCATCGCCGACATGTCGGCGGCGCCGATCCCCATGTGCGTCGACTGATGACGGGCCGACTGATGAGGAGCATGACCATGTCTCGCAGGCTTGTCGCTGGACCGGTCGCCGCCGTGCTGGTCGCGGCCCTGATCGTGACCGGCTCCCCGGCTGCCGCCGAAGACGGGTTCTCCCGCAGCCCGCAGCCGTTCGACTCCACCCCCGTGCAACCGGTGTCCGGCGCCGGTTCGGCGTTCCAGGACACCGCGGCGAACTGGAACGGCGGCGCGGCCGACGCGGTGGGCGCGTCGGGCAGCGGCGACTGGACCGCCACCGATCTGTCGCACGCGGGTTCGTGGACGCACGGCGGATCGTCCGGCGAGTTCACCTACAGCTACGGCATGCGGACCCCGCCGGCGGCCGGGCCCACGCCGGGACTGAGCCTGGCGTACTCGTCGGCGTCGCACGATGGGCGGACGTCAGGGACCAACAACCAGGCGTCGTGGATCGGCGACGGCTGGAGCTACTCGCCCAGCTTCATCGAGCGCACCTACGTGTCGTGCGGCGCCGAGTCCGAAGAGGACGGCAACCAGGGTAACGACCCGACCGGCGACTTCTGCTGGGAGGGCGAATCGCCATCGCTGACCATCTCGCTCAACGGTGCCAGCGGCTCGCTGGTCCGCGACGACGAGACCGGCAAATGGCGAGCCGCCGCCGACGCCAACATGCGTATCGAGCCGGTGGGCAGTGCGGCCAGCGCCAGCGCCGCGTCCACCGAGCGATGGGTGGTGACCACGACCGATGGCACCAAGCACCATTTCGCCTCGGTCGCGTCGAGCCGACTGACCGTGCCCGTGTTCGGCAACCACTCCGGCGAGGCGTGCTACAAGTCCGGCGACTTCAAGGGTTCGCGGTGCGACCAGGCGTACCGGTGGCTGCTGGACTCCAGTGTGGACGTACACGGCAACCTGATCCGCTACACCTATGGCACCACCACCGGCCGGTACGCCGCGGCGGTGTCGGCCGACACGACCGCCACCTACCTCCGGGAGGCCTGGCTACAGAAGATCGAGTACGGTCTGCGCAACGGCTCGACCGCTGGTCCCACCGCCAAGGTCGAATTCACGACCGCCGACCGCTGCCTGTCGGACTGCCGTGACGCGAGCAACAAGCCGAAAAAGTCCAACTGGCCGGACACTCCGTGGGATCTGGACTGTAAGTCGAGCACCGGCTGCGAGACGTACTCGCCGGTGTTCTTCTCCACCAAGCGGCTGACCGGCGTGACCACCTACGTCGCGAACGGGACCGGCTTCCGCAAGGTGGACTCCTGGGCGCTGACCCACAAGTTCAAGGACTACGGCGACGACGAGCAGGTCGTGCTGTGGCTGGCCACCGTCCGGCACACCGGACACGTCGGCGGCACCGCGACCGAGCCGCCGGTCGCGTTCGGCGGCACCTTCTACGAGAACCGCGTCGACCTCGGCGAGGCGTGGCCGGCGGTCTGGCGGCCCCGGCTGACCTCGATCAAGAACGAGGCCGGTGGCGTCACCACGATCAACTACTCGGAGCCGGACTGCGGCCGCGGCAACGTGCCCGCCGACCACCACGCGAACAGCCGCCGCTGCTATCCGGTGAAGTACACCCCAGAAGGGCTCAATGAGCCGGTGGACGCGTACTTCCACAAGTACGTCGTGCGGTCCGTCGCCGAGGCCGACGCCTCCGGCGGCGGCGCCGTGGTGTGGCGCTTCTACGACTACTCCACGGCGGGCGGTGGCGTGTCGGCGCTGTGGGCCTGGAACGACGCCGAGTTCGTCGAGGACGACGACCGGGACTGGAACCAGTGGCGCGGGTACGCCGAAGTCACCACCCGCGTCGGTGACCCGGCCGACGCCGGGGCGCAGCAGCGGTCGCGCACCCGCTACTTCCGCGGCCTGAACGGCGACAAGCAACCCAGCGGCACCCGATCGGTCAGCGTGACCGACTCGGACGGCAACACCGCCGTCGACCACCGGTCGCTGGCCGGAATGGTGTGGGAAACCGCCACCTACGACGACACCACCATCATCGGCTCCACGACCACCCGGTACTGGCACTCCCGGACCGCGGTCCGCACCTATGACGGCGGGAAGGTGGAGGCGTTCCTCACCGCCGCGCAACGCGTCGACTCGCGCACACACCTGACCGGATCGTCGTGGCGGCGCACCCGCACCCAGAACACCTTCGACGCGTACGGGCGGGTGCTGACCGCAGAGAGCAGCGGTGACCTGGCAGTCACCGGCGACGAGAAGTGCGAGCGCACCACGTACGCCGACAACACGTCCGCCTGGCTGCTCGGCTCGGTGGCGACGATCGACGCGGTGTCGGTGACCTGCTCGGCGACGCCGAACCGCCCGGCGGACCTGCTCGGTTCGGTGCGCGCGTACTACGACGGGAACACCTCGTACACCGCCGCTCCGACGCGGGGCCTGATGACGAAGGCCGAAGCGCTCGACTCCTGGAACAACGGGGCCGTGTACGTCACGACCGGCTCGTCGACGTTCGACGCGCTCGGCCGGGCTCGGACCGCCACCGACGCACTGGGCGCGACCACGACGACGACGTACACCCCGGCCGGGGCAGGGCCGGTGACGCAGACGACGGCGACCAACGCCGCCGGGCACGTCATGACCACCACGCTGGAGCCCGCGTGGGGCGCGACCACCAGGACGGTCGCGCCCAACACGGGTTCGACCACGGTCACCTACGACCCGCTCGGCCGCACGACGGCGGTGTGGACCCCGGGCCGGGATCCGGCGACCGTCGGGGCGACGAAGCTGTTCAGCTACAAGGTGTCGCAGACCGAACCGTCGGCGGTCACCACGAAGACGCTGCTGCCCGACGAGACGTACCTGACCGCGGTCACGCTCTACGACTCGCTGCTGCGCGAACGCCAGACGCAGGCCCAGACCTACGGCGGGCGGCTGATCTCGCAGACCGTCTACGACTCGTACGGCCGCACGAAGGTCAAGTCGGGGCCGGTGTTCAACAACCAGTCGGGACCGACCACCGCCCTGGTCTGGATCTCGGCGACCAACGACGTGTCCCGCACCGAGTACGCGTACGACCAGGCCGGGCGGGTCAGCGACGAGATCTTCCTGATCAAGGGCACCGAGCAGTGGCGGACCAGCCATCGCTACGGCGGCCACAACTCGCAGTGGATGACAACGACGATCGCGCCAGAGGGCGGCATCTCGACCGCGACGCTGAGCGACGCCCAAGGGCGCGCGGTCGAACTGCGGCAGTATCACAACCGCGACGCCACCGGCGACTTCGACGCGACCACCTACGCGTACACGACGAACGGGAAGCTGAAGCAGGTCACCGACCCGGCCAAGAACACCTGGCGGTTCCGGTACGACCTGCGCGGACGGCAGACCGTCGTGGACGACCCGGACACCGGGCTCACCACTCGGGCGTACAACGTGGCCGGGCAGCTCACCTCCACCACCGACGCCAACGGCGCCAAGCTGTCCTACGCGTACGACACGATCGGGCGGCCGACCAAGGTGTGGCAAGGTGCCGCGAACACCGGCCAGCCGCTGATCGAACGGACCTACGACGGCACGACCCGCGGCATCGGCCACCCGTACGCGTCGACCCATTGGATCGACGGCCAGGCGTGGAAGAGCGAGATCCGCAAGTACACCCTCGACGGCAAGCCGCAGCAGGTCTACACCTACCTGCCGGCCGCGGCCGGCGACCTGGCCGGGACCTATTGGCAGTCCTACACCTACTACCCGAACGGCTCGTTGCTGACCTCGACGGCGAGCGCCGCCGGTGGGCTGGCCGAGGAAAGCATGAACTACTACTACGACGCGATGGGCCAGCCCACTCGAGTGACCTCCAATGGCGACGACTTCGGTGAAGGCCACGTCTACGTGGACGCGGCCGTCTACTCGCCCTACGGGCAGCTGTTGCAGCGGCGGCTCGGCGACCCCGACGACGTCGGCGGGATCAGCGGGCAGGCCTGGCAGACCTGGATCTACGAGGAGGGCACGGGCCGGCTGCGCGAGTTCTACTTCGACAAGGACGCCGCCGACTCCGAAAGCGCCACGAACAACGGCGTCGCCGCCTTGTCCTACAAGTACGACGACGCGGGCAACGTGCTGTCGATCACCGACAACCCCGTGCACACCTCCCCGGAACTGGATCCGGAGACCCAGTGCTTCCAGTACGACCACCTGAGCCGGCTGACCAAGGCGTGGGCGCAGGCCGGGACGAGCGCGTGCGCGTCGACCCCGACCGCAGCGGCGGTCGGCGGGCCGGGCGCGTACTGGTCGAACTACGAGTACGACCTGACCGGCAACCGGGTCGCCGAGACAAAATGGAGTCCGGCCGGGTCCGTCAAGAACCAGTACGCTTACCCCAAGCCCGGTCAGGACCACCCGCACGGGCTCACCTCGGTGTCACCCACGACGGGTGGCGCGTCGACGGCGTTCACCTACGACGCCGCCGGCTACACGACGAAGATCCAGCGGGGCAGTGAGGTCGACTCGCTGAGCTGGACTGCGGCCGGGCGGGTCGCGACGATCGCGGGCGGCGACGGCACCACGAAGTTCTTCGACGGCGCCGACGGCAACCGGCTGCTGCGCGTCGACCCGAACGGCGACATGACGGCGTGGGCAGCCGGCTACGAGCTGACCTACACCGCGGCGACCGGCACCGTCGCGGCGACCCGCTACTACCAGCACGGCGGTGGCGTCGTCGGAATCCGCGTCGGCCGTGGCGACATCCAATGGCTGGCCAGCGATCACCACGGCACCGGCCAGTGGGTCGTCAACGGCGACACGCTCACCGCCACCGTGCGCCGTTACGACCCATTCGGCAACCCGCGGTCGGCCAGCTCGTCGGGCTGGCCCGATCAGCGCGGCTTCATCGGCGGCATCGACAACGCCGACGTTGGGCTCACCACGATCGGCGCCCGCGAGTACGACCCGACCGCGGGCCGGTTCATCTCCGCCGACCCGATCGCCAACTACCTCAACCCACAACAGCTCAACGGGTACGCGTACGCGTCAAACAACCCGATCGCCAAGTCGGACCCGAGCGGCCTTTACGAGATGGCCTGCAACGCGGACTTTGGGTGCAAGGATGCGGGCGGCCCTGGCCCCAACACCCCCGCCGGAACCGGCGGATCGGGCGGCGACTCCACCTACAACCCCGGCCCGGACGGCTGTAGCGGCAGCGCGTGCTCGGACAGCATGTCGCTCGCGTGCCAGAGCACTGCGGACATCATGGGCAGCATCAACGGCTCGTACTCGTGTCCCCGGGACGACACGGAGGTTCCGTACAACTCACTGGAGATTCCGGACTGCGAGTTCGCGGGAGACACCGAGGAATGTGATCGCTACTCCAGCGCCGAGTCCGCGGTGTGGCTCTGGACCGCCCTGTCGTGCTGGTCCCACTTCGCGGGCAAGACCAACGGGCTGGCCTGCGATCTGTACAACCACTACATCGAAGCGACCGGCGCCGACTACTACCTCCTCACCGTGGACATGCTGATGGAGGCGCCCGAGTTCAGCGGCAGCGTCAACGGCACCCTCCACGAGATCGACCAGATGGCCCGGGACATGTGTGCGGCCCCACCGTGCTCGTACTCGTTCGACTCCGGCTGGATCGCGATGGAGTTCCAGGAGGACCAGAGCGAGGGGTTGTACTACGGCCTCCGGGGGATGACCTACCAACTGGAGGGCTCGGTCACGGTGACAGGTGATTCGACGACCGTCACCTACACCACGACCGCGTACAAGTCCTGGAACTTCGACCCCGACGAGCAACTGCAGGGGGTGCCCTTCGCTCCCATCGCCGACGCGGCGGGGTATGGGCTGGCGCAGGAGTTCGCCGTGGTCAGCCGCAGCACCTGGGATACCGTGCGCTTCTCACCGCATTCATAGGCCCCGCCCTGAACCCACCGGCCCCGAGCCCAGCCTGTGGGTTCCGATAATAGGGTGAGCGCTATGCGGCCTGCGTGTATTCGTGGATGACACCGCCGAGTCGATCTCGACGAAGGACGCGGACGCTGCGCTCACCAGCGGGGTGGGGGATCCGCCTCTAGGAGGCGCTGGCCGCCGCGGCCGTGGCTACCGCGGGAGAACGTCGTACCCAGCGCCGGAGCAGGATCGCTGCGCCGCTGACCGTGAGGATCAGAGCGACGATCGCCAGGGATGCCTGGGACATGAGCACGGAGAGGTCGTCTAGGGAGCTACCACCTAGATAGCCGGCCAATACGTACGAGGTCGACCACGCCAGGCCCGCCGGCACGCTCCACCGTGCGAATCCCCAGGCGGAGGTTTCCCCTTCGCCGACTAGGCGGGGTACGAGAGTCCGGGCACCCATGATCCAGCGGGCCAGGAAGATCGTCCGGCCGCCGTGGCGGGCGACCAGCCGCGCGGCACGCGGGCGGTGGACGGTCCCGATGGACCGCTGGATTCGGCCGTACAGGCGGGTCCAATACCGGTTCGGCTTGCCGCTGGCCAGGTGGCCAACGGCCGGGGACTGCTGCGTGGCTGGCCTGCGTCGTGCCTGCCGTCGTCCGGCGAGGTAACCGATCGCGTCACCGCAGATGACCGCCGCCGCCGCCGCCGTTGCCAACACTACGGGCAGCGGAACCACCCCGGTGTAGGCGAGAAATCCCAGTACCAGTGCCGCGGTGACACTGGGAAGGACGACGCCGGCGAGCAGCGCCGGTTCACCGATGAGGATCGCCGCCGCGACAACCAGCTGGATCGGTGCGGGCGGGGTCGTCAGGATACTCAGGACGCTGGTCATAACGGTTCACTCCAATGTGGCCGGTCGGGCATAGGCGTCCGTGCCACAAGACGATCATCGGTGTCGTCTTGTGTGGGTGCAGGACATATCAGGGGCCCTACGCCGCCTGCGGCTGCTTCGGCTCCGTCGGTGCGGGCGTGTCCAGGACTGAGCGGGTGACCAGCTTGGCGATCGCGGTGACGAGTCGGCGGGGGCGTCGAGGTGTCAGGTGCGCGTTGAGGGAGTTGCCGAGGCCTGGTACGACGTACGCCCGGTCGCGGTCGAGGGCGGCGAGGGCGGCGTGCACGACCGTGTGCGCGGGCATCATTTTCCCGCCCAGGGCGGCTCGTTCGCCGACTGTGTCGAAGAAGGAGGTCCGGGTCGGGTCCGGGCAAAGCGCCAGTACACGTACGCCGCGGCCGCGGTATTCCGATCGCAGCGCGAGGCTGAAGTTGAGCACGAATGTCTTGCCCGCGCTGTAGGTGGCGAAGTAGGGCGAGGGTTGGAATCCTGCCGTCGAGGCGACGTTGATGATTGAGCCTTGGCCCCTGGCGAGCATGCCGGGAACGAGGGCGCGGGTCAGGCCGACGAGGGCCACGACGTTGACCATCAGTTGCTCCTGGTCCCGCCCGCCGGGGATCTGTTCGAACCGGCCGGCGGTGCCGAAGCCGGCGTTGTTGACCAGTACATCAATGGTGAGCCCGGCGGCGGCGAGGTCCGCGCTGATCCGGGCTGTGGCGTCCGGTGCGGTGAGGTCCTGGACGATTACATCGACCCGTACGCCATGCGTGGCGCGTAGGTGCTCGGCGTGTCGTTGCAGCCGGTCCGCGGAGCGGGCCACGAGGACGAGATTGTGTCCTCGCTCGGCGAGTTGGGTGGCGAATTCAGCGCCGAGTCCTGCCGACGCCCCGGTGACGAGGGCAGAGGAGAGTGCGATGACCAGGCCCTTGCGTGCCGACGCCGAGCGCAGCGTGCGCTCGATCCTGGAGGCTGCCGACCGAGTGCTCAGCGCCAACCCAGCCGCGTCGTTGGAGCAGGTCGCCGAGGCCGCTGGGGTGGCTCGCACGACGATCCACCGGCGGTTCGCCAATCGGCAGGCGCTCGTAGACGCCATGGCCGCCATGGCCGTGCAGCAACTGATCGAGGCCATCGAGTCCGGCCGGCCAGAGACAGCGCCTCCGCTGGTGGCGTTGCATCAGATCACCGTCAACGTCCTGCGCACCAAGGTCAGCTGGGGGTTCGCGCTCGGACAGTCGGCCCCTTCCGGCTCAGTCGTCGCCGAGATGCAGCAGCGGGTGGTACATCGTTGCCTGGAGCTGTTGGGTCGGGTGCGGGACCTCGGCGTGCTCGACGCGCAGGCAGATCTCGACTGGACCCGACGGGTGTACTACGCGCTCATCGGCGAGTCCCTGCACGGCGACGACACCGAGATCGACCCCGATGTCCTGGCCAGTCGGATCATCGACACGCTCCTATACGGCGCCGGCCCGCGACAACATGGTTCCCATCGAACCGCCGCTATCGTCAACGACCACCGCGAGCTTGACGGAGTTCAGTGAAGCCAACCGTCGTTCTCCAGACTTCGGCCGTCTCAGTGTGACGGCGGACCGGGTCGATTCCGCCAACGGGTTCCGGTTCAGGTACAGCGGGCTCCGGCCGGATCCGATGGCTCGCCGCATCATTCGCCAGTGCAGACGACGCATGTCCCGCACAAGGGGTCGTCGGTTCGAATCCGGCCGTCCCGACACGACACAAGCCCCGACCTGCGGAAACGCGGTCGTGGCGTTTGTATTCTTCGATTGGTTGTGGGTCAACCCCTCGAAACCCTCCGCTTTCGACAGACGCGGTAGCCCGGTCGTCCAGCACGACCGCGTCGGCTAGCTGAGACACGCGCCGGCCACAACTCCGTACCGTGATTGTTCGATTGCGCGTCGTGATAGTGTCCGTGCCGTTGCGCCTGCGTGACTTCCAGATGTGTCAACGACGGCACCCCTCGCCGCCCGCTGAAGGATGTTCATATGCGAGGGGAAAGAGATGACCGGTCCGCCCGTTGTCGGCACGAGGCTAGCTGGCCACGCTACGTCGCGGGCTACAGCTGGGAGGGTGGAATTCACCCGCGTTGCGGAAGCAGTCGGTCGAGGGCGGGCCCGGGTGGTTGTGCTGGAGCCGCGTACCACGGAGTGCCCGCCGGACCGGCTGGACGAGGAATTCGACGTCGCGTTCCGCCTGGCCTCGTCAATGGAACCCGAGCAATTGCACGCGTTACTTGCTCAGTGCCGGCCGAGGTTATTGCTGGTGAAAGGCTCTCTCGACAGTATCGATGCGCGGCTGACAGCGGTGTGCCTGGCGCATGACGTTGAAATCATGATTCTGGCCAAGCCTGTCTACGGCCTGCTCGGGCCGGCGCGTGTGCGCCGGTTCGGTGGGCTGCCGTGGCTACGGCTGAGGTGTGGAGCCGGCCGGCCCGGTCACGCGCGGGTAAAGAGATGTCTCGACCTGGCGTTGGTGCTGCTGAGCCTGCCGCTGTCGATACCGCTGATGCTGCTGATCGCGGGCGCCGTCAGCACGAGTGGCCCTCCGCTGTACCTGCAGCGCCGGGTAGGCGAGGGTGGCCGGTTGTTTCGGATGGTCAAGTTTCGGACGATGCATGTCGGCGCCGAACGGGAAACCGGTCCAGTGCTGGCCGGTCCGAACGATAGCCGAATAACCCGAGTGGGGCGCCTCATGCGTCGGTCGCGGTTGGATGAGCTACCGCAACTGTGGAATGTGCTGCGGGGGGAGATGAGTCTTGTCGGCCCGCGTCCAGAGCGGCCTGAGTTCATCGCCGATATCCGGCTGCAGCTGCCAGACTACGACCTGCGGCACCACATCCGGCCGGGCCTGACCGGGATCGCCCAGCTCACCGGAGGCTATGCGGCCACTGTCGAGGAGAAGCTCCGCTGTGACCTGCTCTACCTGAATTGCCGATCGTTGCGGCTAGACCTGTCGCTGCTTGTGCTGACGATCCTGGATCTGCTCCGCGGGTTCCGGCGTGGCTGATCCGAGTTCGACGGCGATATCGACATCGACTGCGACGGCTGGCCGGCGGATTGTCCACAATTCGTTCAGCATGCTCGTCGCCCGTGCGGTCATGGCCGGAGCCGGTCTCGTGTCGCTGCCGGTGGTGTACCAGCGGCTCGGCAGCCGAGAGTTCGGCGTATGGGTGTTGCTGTGCAGCCTGATGGGCGTCTTGTCGCTCGTCGACCTGGGACTCGGTTCCGCACTGGTACGCGAGGTCGCCGAGGCGGTCGGCGGGGCACAACACACCCGATTGCCTGCCTTGCTCGCGCTGGGCCTTGCCTGGGCGGTGTTTGTCGGGTTGCTCGCCTTGGTGGGGTCCGTGGTGTGCTGGCCGTCATTGGTCGGGCTGTTGCATCTCGGTGAAATGGCTGGCGAGACGTGGCAAGCCACGCTGTGGCTGGCGCTCGGACTGCTGTTCAGCGGCATCGAGATGCCGTGGCGGTCCATTTTGGAAGGAACACAGCGGTACACAGAGATCGCCTGGATAACCGGCATCGCCGCGGTGTTGGGTGCCGGACTCGCGATCCTGATCATGCGTCTGGGTGGAGGTCTGGCGGCTCTGGCGGGCACGGCGGCGGCGACCAGCGCAATACGAACCGTGTCGATGGCCGTGACCGCACGACGGTGCCACCCGTTGTTGGCCCCGAGCATACGAGCCATCCGGCGAAGCGACCTGCGGTTTGTGCGAGGCTATGGGCTGCGGGTACAGGTGAGCAGCGCAGCATCGGCGGTCAACACCGAACTGGACCGGCTCGTCCTTGGCAGCTTCTTCGGCCCGGTCACCACAGGCAGCTTCGATGTAGGCAGTCGGCTCCTCAATCTGCTACGGCTGCCACCTGGCGTCGTCCTCATCGCGCTCTTTCCCGTGGCGGTGGCCGGCGCGACCAGGAATGGGCCTGATTGGCTGGATCGGTTTTATCTCATCACGACCAAATATGTGGCGTTCTTCGTCGCGTCCGGCGCTGCTGCACTTGTCGTATGCGCGGATCCACTGGTGCGGCTCTGGCTGGGCCATGAGGTCGCGCTGGCCGCCGCCAGCATCGCGATTCTGGCACCCAGCTATGCGCTCAACCTGGCTGCGGGCGCGGCAACCATCGTCACCCGTGCCGAGGGGCGTCCGGGGCGGGAGACCCGATACGTGCTGATGTCAGTTGTCCTCAATGTCGCGCTGACCATCCCGCTGCTACAACTTCTCGGTCCAGTCGGGGTGCCGCTGTCCACGGCGTTAGCGGTCATGCTGAGCACCGGCTACTTTCTCGCCCACTTCCATCGCGTCACACGGCGACCGATCGAGCCTCTACTTCGGGCGATGGTGCCGCCGATAGCGGCCGCCGTCATCGCGGGCGCGATCGGCTGCCTTATGGCCCCGCACCTACCGGACGGCCCTGGACGAATGGCTGCGGGGCTGGCCGTGCTCTGCCGGTCCTGGCTCACGCTGCTTGTCGCCGCCGCGCTGCTTGTCGCCATCGGGTTTGTCGACGCACGGGATTGGCGGCGGCTACTTGCCCTGCTGCGTAACAGAAAGCAGTACGTCGCAACGACAACCCAGACGAAGTCTGGCGTCCGATGACGACTCATGTGGATCTCACGGCGTGCCTGGTCTGCGGGTCAGGGCCGGACAACCAGCCTGTCCTAGGTGTCCTGCGGCGCTGCGCGTCCTGCGGATTTACCTGGACCAGCCAAGCCATGGCGGCACCGGCGGAGCTTTACGACCAGGCGTACTTCGGTGGCGGGGGCTACGAAGACTACTTCCTCGCCACACCACGTCGTTTTGAGGCGTCTCGGCGGTTGCGGTGGTTGTTGTCGGTGGTGCGGCCGTCGTCGTTGCTGGAGGCGGGTCCGGCGGGTGGGTTTTTTCTTGAGGCGGCGCGTCGGGTCGGGATTTCCGTCGCGGGTGTCGAGGTGTCGGAGGTGGCTGCTCGGTTCGCGCGCGAGGAGCTGGGTGTGCCGGTGCGGCAGGGGTGTTTCGAGACGGTAGCGCCGGTTGATCCGGTGGAGGCGGTGTGCGCGTTTCACGTGTTGGAGCATGTGGAGGATCCGCGGGTGTTTCTGCGGGCAGCGCGGGACGCTCTGGTGCCGGGTGGCTGGTTGGCGTTGGAGGTGCCGAACATCGCCTCGGCCGCCGCACACCGGCTCGGTAACGCGTGGGCGGGTCTGCAGCCGCAATATCACCGTTGGCATTTCACTCCCGAGTCGCTCGTCCGGCTCGTGACCGCGTCGGGCTTCCGGGTAGTCCGCCAGGATACGACGGTCTTCCGGTACTACATGCCGGCCTGGTACCGGCTGCGCCACATCCGGCAGCTGCTGCCCGCCGACTGGATGGACATCGGCTCACCCCGGCTCACCCACCCCCGGCTCGGTGACCTGCTGCGGCTCGTCGCCCGGCTGACGCACAACGATAGGGCAAACTGATGACAACCGATCAGATGGAGTCAGTCCAGTGCCTGCTTTGCGGAGAGGCCGGCGGCGACAGCCCCGTTCTTGGGGGGCTGTTGCGGCGCTGCGCATCCTGCGCATTCACGTGGACCGCCAACAGCTTGCCGCCTCCGGCGCAGCTGTACACCGAGGCGTACTACGAGACTGACGGCTACGAGTCGTACTTCACGTCCGCCGGGCAGCGTCGTTTTGAGGCGTCTCGGCGGTTGCGGTGGTTGTTGTCGGTGGTGCGGCCGTCGTCGTTGCTGGAGGCGGGTCCGGCGGGTGGGTTTTTTCTTGAGGCGGCGCGTCGGGTCGGGATTTCCGTCGCGGGTGTCGAGGTGTCGGAGGTGGCTGCTCGGTTCGCGCGCGAGGAGCTGGGTGTGCCGGTGCGGCAGGGGTGTTTCGAGACGGTAGCGCCGGTTGATCCGGTGGAGGCGGTGTGCGCGTTTCACGTGTTGGAGCATGTGGAGGATCCGCGGGTGTTTCTGCGGGCAGCGCGGGACGCTCTGGTGCCGGGTGGCTGGTTGGCGTTGGAGGTGCCGAACATCGCCTCAGCCGCCGCACACCGGCTCGGGCGATCCTGGCCCGCCGTGGCGCCGGCGTACCACCGCTGGCACTTCTCTCCGCCGACGCTGACCCGGCTCCTCGCGGACTGCGGTTTTCTGGTCGTCCGCTACGACACCGTGTTCTCCCGGTTCTACTGGCGGCCCGGCGCCCGGCTGGCTCATGCACGTGAGCTTCTGATCGCCGACATGGTGGCGTCCCGTTCGCCTCGGGTCAGCCACCTTCGATTGGGCGACCTGCTACGCGTGTTCGCCCGCCGGGACCTGGGGGAATCCCGATGACCGATATCGATGTTTCGGTGCTGCTGGTGAGTTGGAACACCCACGACGAGACCCGTGATTGTCTGAACTCGCTGCCCGCCGCGATCGCCCACGAGCTGACCTACGAGGTGGTGGCGGTCGACAACGGCTCCCGGGACGGGTCGGCCGCGATGCTTGCCGGATATCCTCGGGTACACCTCGTCCGCAACGACCGCAATGTAGGTTTCGCAGCGGCCGTCAACCAAGCCTACCGGCGGGCGACCGGACGGCTGATCCTGCTGCTCAACAGCGACGTCCGGTTCCATCCGGGTGCGCTGACCACGATGGTCGACTTCCTGGAGAATCGGCCGGACGCGGCCGGAGTCAGCCCGCTGTATCTCAACCCGGACGGCACGTTCCAGCAGCACTACGTGCGCCTGCCGAGCTTTTCAGCAACACTCGCACTCGTCACGACATTGCGCCGACTACCGCGATTCCGGCGTGCGCTGCACACGTTCCAGATGCGCGGCGAGGACTTCACCCAGCCAAGGCTGCTGGCTTCCGGCAGTTGCATGCTGCTACGTCGTAGCGTGCTTGAGCCGCACCAGATTTTTGACGAGCGTTTCCCGATCTACTGGAACGATGCCGTTCTCGCCCGAACACTCAACGCCGCCGGGCACGACCTCTGGATGATTCCGGACGCAGTGGTCACCCACAGCCGCGGAGCGTCGTGTCGGCTGCTGGGTCCGACCATCCGGTTCCGCCATCTCCTCGGCAGCCTCGTCTGCTACCTGCGGCTTACCGAACCCGGACACCGACTGATCACGTTTCGAGTGCTGGTCTTCGCCGATTACCTGCTCAGGCGGCTGGTCGGTCGCCCGACGCCGATCGCGTTGAACGACCTGCGTGCCGCCCTTCGCGGCGATGTCGGCCCGCTGCCGGACGGCGATGTCCGCGACTGGTTGGTGCTCTTCAGCGCGGTTGGCTGGTCGACCACCCAACCACACGAGGCGCTGGGTGCCGCGGCAGCCGCCGGCCGCCGCGTCCTGTTCGTCGATCCACCCGCCAGACATCCCCGATGGCGCTGGACAATCCAACCCGTCGGGCCCTCCGTATGGCACGTCACGCCGCCGACCGTGCTGCCGTTCGCCCGGCGACTGAATCTGGCGAACCGGCTCAATCATCGGTTTACCGCGGCTCTGCTGCGCCGCTGGCTGGACAGGCATGCCGGCGCCCGCCTCCTGCTGACCGACGATGACCGAAGCGCTGCGGTGATCGGCCGTCTCGGGGAGGACGCCGTCCTACACGCCGGGCCGAACAGTTCATTGTTGGAGCCAGCCTGTGGTTAGCGAGGCCAGTCCCGCCGCGGCAATGTCGAAGGCGCTGCCCAGCCAGCACGGCACCGGACCGGCGGCGCCGCCGGCAGTTGACGCCCGAGACTGGGTCGTGATCTTCAGTGGAAGCCCGTGGTCGATCGGTGCTCACCGTCAGCACGCGATCGCCCGGGAGCTAGCCGTTGATCGGCGGGTCCTGTTCGTCGACCCGCCCGGGCAACGGCCCTGCTGGCGGCTAGCCGTAGAGCCGGTCGGTGATTCACTGTGGCACGTCACCGCGCCGACTCCGTTACCGTTCGGCCGGCAGATTCCGCCGGTCAACCGGCTTACCCGGTGGCTCACCGTGACCGTGCTACGCCGCTGGCTCGACCAGCACCCGGGCAGCCGGCTGTTGTGGATCGACGAGGACCTCGCCGCGTCGGTGATCGGTCGGCTCCGAGAGGTAGCCGTCGTCTACGACGCGACAGATCTGGACTGGACGTTCACCCGCCGCTGGAACCGTTGGCATCTGCGAGCCGGCCTGCGAAATGCCGTCGGCGCCGCCGACCTCGTACTCGCCTCCTCGACGGAGCTGCCACAGCGGCTGCCCGCCGCGCGCCGTCCTCCCACGGTGCTGCCCAACGGCTGCGACCCGGACCAGTTCGCGCCCGATGGCCCGATCGCACCATGGCTGGACCGGCTACCTCGTCCCCTGATCGGTTACGTCGGTGCGGTGGACACCCGGGCCTTCGACGCCAGCCTGGTCGCCGCCGTGGCGCGGTTGCACGATGACTGGACGTTCCTTCTCATCGGCCCATCGACCCGCGCCGGTCGGGCACCGTTCGCCGCGCTGCCCAACGTACGGCTCATGGATCCGGTGCCCTTCAGCGACGTGCCCGCGATCATGCGGGGCTGCGATGTCGGCATCATTCCTTACCGGGTAGGGGGCCTGGTGGACTATGTCCACCCGAAGAAGTATTACGAGTACCTTTCGCAGGGCAAGCCGGTGGTCGCTACGCCCTTGCCGGCGCTGGCCCGTGTCGACGGACCCATACGGCTCGCCTCGAACGCCTTGGCCTTCGCCGCGGCCATCGAGGAGGCGCTGCGCTGCGCCGGGTGTCCGGTGGCGGTGGCGCAACGCCGTGCGGTGGCCGTGCGCAACAGTTGGTCGGCGCGGGGGCAACAGCTGCGGGAGTTGCTCAGCGGTTTGGCGGCGCCGCGATGAGGGCGAGTGTCGTCGTGCCGCTGGTCCCACTGACCGCGGCGGCGCTCGGGGCGGCGACGGCGGGCCTGCTGGTGTCTTTCCCTGGCGACTTGGGCATTCTCGCCACGGGAACGGTCCTGTGCTGGATCGGTTTCATGCTGTGGCCATGGGCGGTGCTGCCGGTCGGCATCGTTGGCGGCGCGGTGGCGGGTGCCATGATCGGCGACGGCGAGGTGCGCTCGGTCGTCACCGCGCATGTGCTCGTCCTGGCAGCCGGTGGTGCCGCGCTGATGACGCGGCGGGCCGTCATCCCCGATGATGAGCGGCCCGCTCGAACCGGTGCCGACGTCCCCATGCTGGCGATCGTCGCGCTCACCGCGGCCGCGGCGGTGTACGGGCTTGCCGTCGGCAACCTGCCTATGCACGTCATGGTGGCGGCTTATCAGGTCGCGGTCATCCCGGCCTACTTCTTTCTCGCCACTCACACGTTGACCAGCGCTCGACGGATGAGGGCCGCCGGGATCCTCTACGTCGCCGCCGCGGCCGCCCTCGTCGGCACCGCGATGGCTGCCCCGGGTCGTCACGGGGGGCTCATCCCGTTGCTGGCGATACCTCCGATGATCGTTCTGGCCGGGCGCACCCGGGGCTGGCGTCGTGCCGGGCTGGTCGTGTTGGCCGCCGCGTTCACCACTGATGTGGCGCTGGCCTCCTACCGGGCCATCTGGCTCGCCGCGGGCGTCGCGGCGCTGGTGATGCTGATACGCGGTCGGGTGGCCATCCGCCGCTGGGTGGCCGCTGCTGCCGTGGTTGCCGGCGCCCTCCTGCTGGCCTGCCTCGTCGTTAGTTCGGGTGTACGGGACCGGGCGTCGGTTGCCGTGCAGGAGTTGCAACGATCCTCCGGGTACCGGGTATCGGAGTCGTCGGTTGGCCTCGACGTGTTTGCCGCTCGCCCGTTCGTGGGTGCCGGTTTGGGACAGTCCATACCCGACACCTACCTGGCTGGCTTCGCCGCCACTGACGTCGGCCCGACCTATCACGCGTTCTATGTGACGATCCTGGCCAATCTCGGGCTCGTCGGACTGTGCATAGTGCTGTGGCCGGTGTTCCGGGCGCTGCGGGCGGGGCTGGCCGAGCGAAGCGGCATGGCACTCGCCTTCGCGGCGCTGACCTGTGGCTTCCTAGCCGCGGCCCTGTTCGCCGGGCCGACCGACGGGCACTGGGAACTCGGACTGTTCCCCGCGCTGACACTACTGGCCAGTCGACCAGGGCTGACTACGCGACCATCAGGAGTGCCGAAATGACCCCGCTGGGCGCAACCGCGATCGTCGTCACCCACAACTCCGAGAAGCGCATCGGCGAGTCGCTGGCCGCGCTGTGCCGTGCCGGCCTGACCGTGCGGGTGGTCGACAACGCCTCCAGGGATCGGACCGTTGCACTGGTCACCAAGGATTTCCCGAGCGTCGAGATGATCGCCAACCAGGTCAACGTCGGCTTCGCGGCAGCGGTCAACCAGGCTCTCCACGGGGTCGACTCGGACATCACGTTGCTGGTCAACCCGGACTGCGTGCTGCCGGAAACCACGGCACGCGAGCTGGTCAACGTACTGCGCCAGCGGCCCGAGGTGGGCATCGTCGGTCCCCGCCTCATCGGTGCGGACGGGCGGGTGGCCATCAGTGCCCATCCATTCGAGTCCTTGGCCAGCGTCGTGGCCTCCCGGTTCGGCGGAAACCTGGCACCGGTGGCGCTGCGCCGGATGCTGAGCGGTAACCGGCGTCGGCGCGCCTATGACGCGTGTCGCGGATCGGGTACAGCGGTAAGCGTTGATTGGCTGTCGGGCGCCTGCCTCGCCGTGCGTACCTGCCTGATGACCGACATCGGCGGTCTCAACGAGAAGTACTTCCTCTATTACGAGGACGAAGAGCTGTGTCTGCAGGCCCGTCGGCGGGGAAAAGAGGTCGTCTACGTACCCACCGTGGAGGCGACTCATTCCGGCGGCGGCAGCAGCACCGAGGACCCGACTCAGACCTGGCCGCACCTGTACCGCAGCATGCTGCTGTTCTTCGCCCGACATCGACGTTCCACCTTTCAGCCGGTGCGGGTCGTGGTTCTGCTTCGCGCGCTCATCGGAATCGGACTCGCTGGCGTCCGTCTTCCCATGCGGCCACAGACGGCGGCTGCGCGGGCGCGCGCGTGGACCGAAGTGACCCGGATCGCCCTCACCGCGACCCGCAAGAGGCTGGAGGCGCCGTGATGCATTTACTGATCACCGCAGTGGGCAAGCGCACCGAGCATTGGACCGCGCTGTTCGCCGCTCTCTGCAAGCGGCCCGACGTCGCGGTCACGGTGCTTGCCGCCGATGTGTCAGAGGTGACGCGCCGGGAGCTACAACGCCAGGCTCGACAGTGCCCTCGGCTGCGGTATCACGTGCTGCCGCACCTGCTCGGCGAAGACCTCACCGGGCACATGGCCTCGGTGCTGTTCCGGCCCGGCGCCGGCCGCCTGCTCACCGGCCAGCGCCCGGACGTCATACACATCATCGGCGAAGCCGCCTACCTCAGCACCTGGCAGGTGCTCCGGCAGCGTCGGCGGCTGTGGCCGCGCGTGCCGGTAACGCTGTACGCGGCGCAGAACATCGTCATCAGGTTTCCGGTCCCGTTTCCGCTGCTCGAACGGCGGGCATACCGTGCGGTCGACCATGCTTTCCCGATCACCCCCGCCGCGCTCGATGTGTTGCGCACGAAGGGGTACCAGGGGCCCGCCGACATTGTCCCGCTGGGTGTGGACACCGACGTGTTCAAGCCGCGACAGGCCCCAGCCCGGCCCCCGCAGCGCTTCACCGCCGGATTCGTGGGGCGGCTTGAGCCCTACAAGGGTGTACGGGATCTCCTTCACGCGGTGGAGCTTGCAGACTGCGACCTGTTGCTTGTCGGCGACGGCAGCCTGACTCCCGAGGTCAGGCAAGCCGCCACTCGCCGGCCAGGCCGGATCAGGTTGCACGGCTGGGCAGACCATGCCGAGCTGTCCGGCCTGCTCGCCCAGATGGACGTCCTGGTCCTGCCCTCGATCGAGGTGTTGCAGCGCAACGTCGTGCCATGGATCGGTGTCCCGTTGCGGGAACAATTCGGACGGGTGCTGATCGAGGCGATGGCCAGCGGTCTACCGGTTGTGGGCAGCGACGTGGGAGAGATTCCGCACGTCATGGGCGACGCTGGCCTCTCGTTTCCAGCCGGCGATGCCGCCCGGCTGGCCGCCCGTCTGGCGCAGCTGCGAGACAGTCCCGATCTCGCGAGACGCCTTTCCGAACGGGGCATTGCGAGGGCGGCTACCCAGTTTGCCTGGGATCGGGTGGCCGACAGCCTGTGCCGCGTCTGGGAGCAGCTGATCGCCGGCAAGTCCGCTGACGGGACGCATTCATCCAACAGCGGCACCACCGCCGCACGGCCGACATCGGACCTGTCGGATCAGACGAACCAAGAGGCGATGATCTCATGAGCAAGTTCAGCTTCATCGCGGTGTCGCATGCCGTCTTGCGCCACGCCGGCCTCCCGCTGCTCGGCCTGTGCGTCGGCCTGGTCGGCGCTCAAGCAGTAACCGAATTCACACCGCCAACCTTTGAAGCGACCTCGTCGATGGTGGTCACGACCGAAGGCGTGAACAGGCGGGCCAACGAGGCGTTGGCCGGCCTGACCCTTGCCCAGAGTCTGGCCCCGACCATCGCTCAGCTGGCCGAGTCTCGCGAGGTCGCGTTGGATACCGCCAACGCTCTCGGATTACCGCCGGAAATGGTGGTCGGACATCTCGACAGCACCTTCGAACCAGGCGTCCAAATCATTTCAGTGCACGCGACCGCCCGCTCCGGTACGCAGGCCGCCGCGATCGCCAACGCCGCAATCGGTGCGGTCAGCCGCCAACTGGCTCTGCTACGAACCGGGGCGGGTGACACCATCACCACGCGCCCGCTCGACCGGGCGAGCCCGCCAAGCCGGCCCACCAATCCGAGGCCGCCGCTGAACGCTGCCTTCGGCGGGCTGGCAGGTCTGCTTGCCGGGCTAGGGCTGAGCAGAATGCGCGCTCGCCTCGACGATCGGCTCCGTGACCTCAGCCAGATCGAGGCTCAGCTTGGGCTGCCGGTCCTGACTGTGTTGCCACGCCTCCCGCGCCGATTCGCCTACCGTCACGCTCGCATGCTCTTTTCACGCAACGATGTCGCCGAGGCCATCAATGCTGGGGTAGCCGCGCTGACCGTGCTGACGACATCTCAACCGCGCCGACGGCTGCTGGTCACCAGCTCGCACGATGACGACAGCAAGGCGCTGGTGGCAGCGCTCCTGGCACTCGGGTTCGCTCATCACGATGATCGGGTCACGCTCGTAGAAGGGCAATTGCGGCGGCCCGCGATCAACGGGCACTTCCCGGAGGCGGCCGGACGCACCTTGCAGCAGGTCCTCGCCGATGGTCACGTACCAGCACCAACGGGACACGAAACAATCACTGTCCTCTGCGGTGACCCGAACGAATGCACTCCGGGCAGCGCCTCGACCTACGGCGAACCTCTCGGCGCATTGCTCAGAACACTCGCCGACCGCGATGACACCGTGATCGTCCACACGCCACCGGTGCTCGCCGGCGCTGACTTGGCAGTGCTCGCCCAGCATGTCGACGGGGTGGTGCTGGTCGTGCGGACCGGCGTCACCCGCAAGGCGCTGGCAAGGCGGGCCGCACTGCTCCTCCAGCGACTGGGCCTGCCCCTCGTGGGAGTCATCGCCGTCGGCGCTGACGGCCAGCGTTTTCCATGGGCATTCGCGCCACAGGACTCCCCAGCCAGCCGGTCAGCGGAGCCGCCGTTGCGCCGCACCGGTCAGCATCCACAGACTCCGTCCGTGCCGGGCGGTCGAACGCGCGAAGAAGCATCTCAGCCTAAGGAGTTCGCATGAGCGAGACAGTGTCCCTGACGCGGGTCACCGCGCCGGCGCTGGACGACCCGCGTCAGTTGTACTGCGACCTGTTGAAGAAGACCCTGACCCGGCACATCTTTGGGGAGATGTGGATGCCATATCATCCCCGCCGCCGGTCGTTGCACGGCGCGATCTACCACCGTGGGCGGCATCTGCTGCACCGGCGCGGTCTCGAGCTTGTTCGCCGGTTTCCCTTCGACGCCGAGGCGAGGGAGCACGGGCGAGACTGGCCGCCCGAGGCTGAGACGATGATCGGCCTGCGCAGGCTGGACAACCTTGAAAAGTGTATCGCCGACGTTCTGGACCGCGATGTGCCCGGCGATTTGATCGAGACTGGAGTGTGGCGTGGCGGCGCGGTCATCTTCATGCGCGCCGCGCTCAAGGCCTACGGCGACCGGGATCGGGTGGTCTGGGTCGCGGACTCCTTTCGTGGCCTGCCGAAGCCCGACCCACGGCGGGTCGAGGACGTCGAGGACGCACTGTGGAACCAGCCGTTCCTGGCGGTGTCACTCGACCAGGTAAAGGACAACTTTCGTCGGTACGGTCTACTGGACGATCAGGTCAGGTTTCTGCCGGGTTGGTTCGAGGACACGCTGCCCACGGCACCGATCGAACAGCTCTCCCTCATACGGCTCGACGGGGACCTCTATGACTCCACCATGGTGGCTCTGCGATCGCTCTATCCGAAGCTGTCCGTCGGTGGCTACGTCATCGTCGACGACTACCACGCGGTGCGGGGCTGCCGTCAGGCCGTGGACGACTTCCGGTCCGAATACGCCATCACCGATCAGCTTCAACAGGTCGACTGGACCTGCCGCTTCTGGCAGCGGTCGGTCTGACTTGCTGCGACAGCCGGGCCGCCCTCATTCGCTCACGCGTCCCGAAGTGCCGCGACCGTGTGGGCCAGCCCGTCGGCTAGCGAGGTGCGCGGCCGCCATCCGAGGATCTCGGCGGCCGCGCTCGCGTCGACCACCATTGCCGGCAGGTCGCCGAGGCGTGGCGGCGCCCGTTGCGGTTCTGGCGCCCCACCGACCGCCTCGGCCACTGCCCTGTGCAGTTCCAGGTCGGTGACCCCGCGGCCGGTGCCGACGTTGATCCGCTGCCCCGCGGCGGCGGGTCCGGCCGCCCTGACGAATGCGTCGACAACGTCGGCGACGAAGACGTAGTCGCGTCGGTTGTCGCCGTCGCCGAAGACCCACGTCGGCCGGCCGGTGAGCATAGCGGCGGCGAAGATGGCCACCACGCCTGCCTCACCATGCGGGTTCTGGCGTGGACCGTAGGTGTTGGTGAGCACCAGCGCGGTGGTTTCCAAGCCGTACAGGTCGTGGTACTGGCGCAGGTAGAATTCGCCGGCGAGTTTGGAGACCGCGTACGGCGACAGCGGGCGAGGCGGCGTGTCCTCTCGGACGGGCAACTGTTTCGGCGGCCCGTAGATTGCCACAGAGGAGGCGAGCACCACCTTCCGTACGCCCGCGTGGCGCGCCGCCTCCAGCACCGCCACAGTGCCGAGCACGTTCGCTGTCACGTCGCGCAGCGGGTCGGCGACGCTGGCCCGCACGTCGATCTGCGCGGCCAGGTTGAAGATCACCTCGGGCCGCACGGAGCGCGCCAGGGATCCGAACTGCGCGTCGACGACGTCGAGCTTGATCAGCTCACAGCGCCCGCTGGCGGTGGCCGCCGCCAGGTTTTCCATCCGGCCGTTGCTGAGGTCGTCCACGACGGTGACCTGGTGCCCGTCGGCCAACAGCCGGTCGGTCAGGTGCGAACCGATGAATCCTGCACCGCCGCAGATCATCGCGTGCACGCTCAGACTCGCACCAGCAGGCTGGACACCTGCGCCTGCCGGTAGACCGCAGCGACCCGCATGGCGTCCAGCCACGCGGTGTGCCGGCCATCGCCACGCCCACCGCCGCTGAGTACACCGGTAAGGCTCGCGGCGGGTGCGCTGGCCAACTCGGCTCGCGCCGCGGCGGTGCCCCACGGCTCGGGGAACGGGACCACCACCGAGGGCGTGATCCGCGCCAGCACGTCGGCTACGTCCCCGACGTCGACGCTTGTCACCGGCAGGCCCATCGGGGCAGCCTCCTTGACGACCTGATGCCCGGATTATCCGTTACATGCACTACCTGCAACTAGCAGCACACCAAAGAGATACGGGATTGCCGGGTCAGCGGTCGATCAGCCGTTACAGATGCTCGGGATACCGGTCGCCCTGCACCGGAATCTCGGCGGCGGCGCGGTCGATCTCGGCCAGATCGTCCGGGTGGGTTCGAGTTCGTCCGCGTCGAGACGCCCAAGCTGCGGCCGCAGTACTCCAAGGCGCTCACGATCACCGGCCAGACGCCGGAAGGCGGTCGGGGCGCGCATGGCGGAGGTTGGCTGGGGTCATGGCGCGATCACCACGCCGCCGCGAACGCCGCCTTGGGCCAGCCGGTCGTGAGCGGCCGCGGCGTCGGCGAAGGGATATACGCCGGCGACCCGAAGCGGGATGTCGCCGCTGGTAACGAGTTTGACCAGTTCACCCAGGCGTGATCCGTCCGGTAGCACCTCCAGCGCGAAGGTCCGGATTCCCCGCACCGGTTCCGGGCGAAGCGGAGGCGACGCGGCCACGTAGCCGCCGCCGTCGCGGATGAGGTCCAGCAGCGAGGGACCGATCACCGCCAGGTCGATGACCGCATCGAACATCCCCGTCAGGTCGTCGGAGCGCGCCAGGAATGCCGCGCCCAGCGACTCCACGAACGCGCGGTCGTCGATTCCGGCGAGTCCCGTGGCGTGCAAGCCGGCCGCTCGGGCCAGCGCCAGGACAAACCCGCCGACCTGTCCGGCGGCGCCGGTGACGAGCACCGTCGAACCCGCCGGGAGCGCGAGCAGGTCGAGGGCTTGGGCGGCGGCGAGGCCGTTGGTCGGCAGGGTCGCCGCCTCGGTGGCGGGGACGCCGGCGGGCGCGGGGGTCAGCCAGGCCGCGTCAAGCACCACGTACTCCGCGTGGGCACCGACCGTGGTTTGCAGCCATGGCGAGAAGCCGATGACCTCGTCGCCGATCGTGAACTGATCGACCGCCGAGTCGACCGCGTCGACGGTGCCGGCCACATCCCAGCCGGGCGTGTACGGCAAACCGGTCGGCAGCGGGGCGGGGAACCGACCGGAGCGGATCATCAGGTCGACCGGGTGGACGACGGACGCGGCGACCCTCACCCGTACCTGCCCCTGCCCCGGCTCGGGCACCGGCACGTCAACCACGTGCAGGACCTCCGGCCCGCCGAACTGTGCATAGCTGACTGCGCGCATCGCTGCCTCCTTGGTGGACTCTCGTGATCACCAAGACGGTACGAACCAGCGGGCACCATGAGAAAGTAGGTACCGCAAAGTACCTAGGGCACCGATGGAGGGCAAGATGGCGACGACGACCGCGGCACAACGCCGGGAACAGGCCAAACGCGACTACGACGCGTTCCTGCAACGGTGCCCGACCCGCGAGCTGCTGAGCAGGCTCACCGACAAGTGGGTCGCACTGGTGATCCCAGCCCTCGCCGACGGCCCGCAGCGGCACAGCGAACTCGCCAACCGCATCGCCGGCGTCAGCCAGAAGATGCTCACCCAGACCCTGCGCACGCTGGAGCGCGACGGCCTGGTCACCCGCACGGTCACGGCCTCGGTACCGGTCCGCGTCGACTACGAACTCACTCCGCTCGGCCATGAACTGTTTCCGGTCATGATCGCGATCAAGAACTGGGCGGAGACGCACATGGACCGAGTCTTCGAATCCCGCGCCCAATTCGACGCACGCCCCTAAACCTCCTCTAAGACGGTGCGTCGTGGCAACACCCGTGTCGACTGTCGGAGAGATTGGACTCGACACCGTCCGGATCGACCTTGCGAGTCGCTGGCGAGGGCCTTGATCATCCGCAGCCTTCACTTGGAGGCGACCGGCGCACTGTCCTGTCCGAGGGCACGCGGATTCCGGACTTACCTTGCGGTGCCATCCGCGGTGGTGGCCGCTGTCTGGGAGAGCAGGAGGGTGGCGGCCCGCTGTACGACATCGAGGTCATCCTCGGTGGGAGCGCCTGCGTCGTGCAGGGCGCGGCGCGCGACCGCATAGGGCATGTCGACCAGTGCGAGCACGATGTCGCGCAGACGGTGGCCGGTGGTATCGGCGATGGCGGTGAGGGCGACGGCGACGGCGCGTTGGTTTGCCTCGGCGCGTTCGGCGAGATCCGGTGAGATGTCACCGCGTAGCAGGTCGCGTAGGGCATGGCGCAGCAGCATGGCTGCGTCTTCAGGGTGATCGCGGCACCAGGTCAGCACGGTGAGCGCCGCGTGAATGCCCGCTGCGGTGCCTGGCGGGTCCAATGCGCCAAGGTACGCGCGTAGAAAGCGATCCTGGGCGCGCAGCCAAGCGGCAGCGACCAGGTCATCGCGCCGGGGGAAGCGGTGGTAGACCGAGCCGCTGGGGGCGCCGGTGGCCAGGCAAACCGCACGGGCGGTGGCGGCCGAGGGGCCGCCGGACAGGACCAGTGTGCGTACGGCGTCGAGCATCACATCCGGCGAGTGCTTGACGGGCTGTGGCATGAACCAGAGAGTACTCTCCAGTTGAAGTAGAGACAGTTCTCTAGGAGCGTTCATGGTCCTCAACATCCACGAACGGCGGCTGGCGGCGTCCGCCGCGGCGACCGGTGCCTGGGTTGATGCGAGCTGCCTCGCGGAGGATCTCGCAACGTCTAGACCTTGTGGACAGCGCGTTGATCTGCCCGTTGCCGACGCCAAGTGTGCTTTCCGAGCGGGACTGCTCGGTCGGTGTGGCCGCTGTTCTGGGGCAGAGCAGATTGAGCCGGACGAGGGGAATCTCGGACGTCCGGCTCAATCTGCTTTGATGCAGGCGTTCGAGGTTTTATGTCCGGCCGGTTCCGCCTTTGTTGGCAGGACGCCAAAAGTGGGGTCGGTGTGGCGCTCGGGTCGGCGAAGCGGAGGCGGCGGTGCGGTGTCGCTACGGTTGACGTCAGAGTTGACGGCAGCGCTTGGGGCGCTACGGGTAGCTGCGGAGTGCGGCGCGGACGGAGACGGGGGCCGATGGAGCCCAACGGCGAAGCCGAGGAACATCTGCTGGCTGGCTTCCGGCGCGGAGAGACAACAGATCTTGGCCCGGGTGAGCCGGCCGATCCGGCCTTTGGCCTTGATTCGTGGCCACCCAAGCGGGTGGTGCGGGCAGAATTCGTCCGTGCCCTGCTGCTGGATGCGGAGATGCTGGAGCCCAGCCACCCGCGGCTGGTCTCGCTAGCCGGCGCCCAGATAGTAGGGGCACTGCGGCTGAGCAACCTTGAGCTTACGGTCGACCTGGAGTTGCGCCGCTGCTACTTCACCGAACCCGTGGTGCTGACTAACCTCAGCGCGCGTGACCTCGACTTCACTGGTTGCCGGATGCCAAACCTCGCGGCGTCAGGCCTGGCAGCCGGCCTGGTGGAGTTGGCTGGCGCCCGTACTGGCCAGATCGACCTACGGCGGGCCCGCATCCGCGATGACCTGTCGCTGGATGCCGCAACCATCGGCGATGAATCCTATGTTGATGATCCCGACTACCTCGCGCTCTACGCCGACGGCCTTGCCGTCGAGGGCCACTTGACAGCTACCGGCCTCGCGGCCGCGGGCCAGATCCGCCTCGTCGGCGCACGGATAACCGGCAGCCTGGGCCTGAACCATGCACACATCGCCAATCCGGCCGGGGTAGGAGTGGACGCCAGCAGAATCACCGTGGAGGGCGGTGTCTACGCCACTGTCGAGATCGATGGGGAACTGGTCCTCACCGGCGCGGCGATCGGCACGCTGCTGAGCTTGCTCGAGGCACGACTGTCAGCGCCACACGGCCGGCCGACACAGGAGCCCGGCTGGGCAGTGCGAGCAGGCGGGCTTACCGTTGACGGGCACCTCATCGCGAATGGCGTACAACTGACGGGTTGGACCGAGTTTCAAGCTGCGGTGGTACGCGGCGTCTTCGAAATGGATCGCGTGTCGATCGGCCCGCACCCGTCCGAGGCAGTCGGCATGCTCGACCTCACAGGCATGGAAGCCCAATCACTGAGCCTGCGCGACGGACGGCTCAATACCTTTCTGAAGTTGGACCGGCTGCGGGTCGCCGGCAACGTGACACTGACCAATTCGACGATCGGTCCGGAAATCGCCGAGACAGGCCCGGACTGGCCGGGCCTCAGCGCCGATGCCGCCACAGTCGCCGGCACCTTCTCCCTGGAGGGTGTGTACAGGCCCGCGGCATCGTGTCCCTTGTAGACTGTACTGCGGACCGGCTGGACCTCCATGCCGCGCGATTACGCAGTCCCGGCGGCGTGGCACTGGACGCAAGCCGGATCAACATCAGTCACGGGATGCGAGCACCGCACGCCGAAGTGGACGGTGCAGTGATCCTGGAGGCCGCCCGCATCGGCGACACGCTTGAGCTGATCGACACCCGGTTGCTCGAGTCCTCCTCCACTCTGGCAACGCTCAACGCTCGCCGCCTTCTTGTGGACGGCGATCTGCGAATAGCGGATCTCTCGGCGACCGGCTCTCGGTTCGACCTCAGCCAGGCCCGGGTGACAGGACACAGCGTCATCGGACCGCTCAACCCGGAGGTGCCACTGCCCAGCACCGAGTTGATGACGCTTCACCTGGACAGCTGCCAACTCGACTCACTCGACCTCGTTGATGTCCTGGCCGAGATAGACCTGGAAGGCACAACTGTGCGGCGGCTCTACGTCCACACCGACAGCCCAATGAGGCTGTCCGGCCTGAGCTACCAGGACCTGGCGATCGGCCCTACTGGCGATCTACGCGAGGCGCTGGCCTGGTTGGCGCGGGACCCGGCTTTCATTCCGCAGACATACGAGCAGCTGGCGGCGTTCTACTCGGGCCAAGGTCGCGAGGCGGACGCCCGCGAGGTGCGCCTGGGCGCCCGTCGCCTGGCGCGGGCACGAGAACCCTGGCTGCGCCGCTTGCCCGGCCTACTGTCCGATTCGGTCGCTGGCTACGGATACCGGCCAAGCCGAGCCTTCGTCTGGCTGCTCATCTTCTGGTTGATGATGCTCGGTTGGGATGGAAGGAAAGTGGGAACCAAACGGCGATGTCAGCGAGCTCCTATCCGTGCTCGGGCAGGCCGCCGGGTATCTACTGACCATCCCAGCCATCGCAGCAGTCAACCGCGTCTTCACACGCAACTAGGAGACCACTGACCTCCGCCGTTGGCGTTGGGTGGAGGGCTGGATTGCGGCGGCGGTTCCGTCGAGGATGAGCTGTAGCCCGGCGGTGAATTCCTCGTCGGGTGGCATCGTCCAGCCGCCGTTGCCAATCAGCGTTGGATAGGCCGATGCGGGTGCGGCGGTGTCGAGTAGGTCGGTCCAGAAACTTGTCGAGTCGGGTGTGGTGACGGCGTGGCCGACCGTGTAGGTGAATGTGGCGCGGAGCGCTTGACCGGCGTGGGGTGGCGGTAGGCCGGCGCGTGTCAGCGCCGCGAGGGTGGTTTCCATCAGGCGCAGGGCGCTGGGTGAGTAGGGGCTGGCGGCCAGCAGCGAGACGGCGCCGGGATGGCGGCTAAGAGTCTGCCGCAGTTGCTCGCCGAGGCTCAGCAGTATTGCGCGCCATCCGTGGCCGGAGTCGACGGTGACGTGGAGGTGGCCGAGCAGCCGATCGGCGAGGCCGGTGAGCAGCTCGTCCTTGTTGCGGAAGTGCCGGTACATCGACGTCGGATGGGCGCCGAGGCGCTCGGCCAACGACCGCATCGTGAGCCGACCGACCCCGTCATGGCTGACGACCGCCAATGCCGAGTCCAGGATGGTCTCCCGGCTCAGGCTTCCTCGGGCCAGGCGCGATCCCTTGTCCATTGCCACCGGTGCAGACTATCGTCACCGCCATAGCCTACTTAGTTGACTAAGGAGTATGCGACGACGTGGGACAGCTATCGATGACGTGGGTGCGGCGGTGACCACGCAGCCGGCACCTGACTGTGACGTGGTGGTGGTCGGGGCGGGGCTCGCTGGCCTGACCGCGGCCCGTCGCCTGCGCGAGGCGGGCCGGACCGTCGTCGTCCTGGAAGCCCGTGACCGGGTCGGCGGTCGCGTCCTCGACGTACCGGTCGGCCCAGGCCCAGGCGACGTGGTGGAGCAGGGCGCCCAGTGGGCCGGGCCCGGGCAACACCGGATCCTCGCCCTGGCCTCCGAGTTCGGAATCGCGACCTTCCCGTCCTATACGCAGGGTGAATCGGTTTTGGCCTTGGCCGGGCGGCTGCGTCGATACCGCGGCACCGTGCCGCCGCTGGGCTGGTGGACGCTCGCTGGATACGCCCGGATGGCCCGCCGGATCGACTCGCTCGCGAGTGGTCTGCCAGCGGCGGCACCGTGGCGGGCGGCCCGGGCCCGCGAGCTGGACGCGCACACGGTGGCCGCCTGGGTCCACGCTCGCACCGGCGCTTCCCGCCTACGGTTGTTCATGGATCTCGCCGTCCGGATGGTGTACGGGGCCGACCCGGAGGAGATCTCGTTACTGGACTTCCTGGCGGCAGTACGGGCGGCCGGATCACTCGGCGCTCTCCTCGACGATGCACAGAGCCTGCGCTTCGCCGGCGGGCCAGCGCAGATCCCGGCCCGCCTGGCCACCGACCTGGGTGACGGGGTCCGCCTCAGGCAGGCTGTCCGGTCGGTGCACTGGGCGCCCGGGCACGTCACCGCGCACACCGACACGCTTTCCCTGCGAGCCCGCCGGGCCATTCTCACGCTGCCGCCACCGCTGGCGGCACGGCTGCTCTTCAGTCCACCGTTGCCCGCTGTTCGCGACCAGTTGCTGCAACGCCTGCCGATGGGGTCGGTCAGCAAGGTGAACGTCTTGTACGAGCGGCCCTTCTGGCGTTCGGCCGGACTCAACGGCTTCGCCGTCGCCGACCGCGGGACCGTGCGGACCGTCGTGGACAACTCGCCACCCTCGGGTCGGCCGGGCGTACTCCTCGCCTTCGTGGCCGGCAGCCACGGGGACGACTTCCTCGGCGATCCGCCGACGCGGGACCGGGCGGTGCTGCACGCGCTCACCGGATTCTTCGGCCCACCCGCGGGCGAACCGGTGTCGATCCACGCCACTGACTGGGCGGCCGAACCATGGACCCGCGGCGGATACGGCAGCTACAGTCCACCCGGCGCGCTCACCCGCTTCGGCGACGAGCGCATCCGACCCGTCGGGCCGATTCACTGGGCCGGCACCGAAACCGCAGCCGAGTGGCCCGGATACATGGAAGGTGCCATCGCGTCCGGAGAACGGGCCGCCGCCGAAATCCTCGCCGAGGCCAACGGACCCACGACATGACCGGTGAACCCCGGCCTGCGGCGGCGGGTGGCGGCCTTCTTCGCCGACCGGAATCCCGACGACGTCCTACTCCTGCATTTTTCTTGCCATGGGCTCAAGGACCAGCGCGGCAGGCTCTATCTGGCCGCCGCCGACACTGAACTGAGCTTCCTGGCTGCCACTGGACTGCCGGCATCGTCTCCGGGCACGAGGGCAGCGCGTACATCGAGTTCAGTCCAGACCACGCTTTCGGGCCACGACAACGGGATCCAGAGCATGGGTTTCAGCCCCGATGGGAAACTGCTGGTCTCAAGCGCCGCCGGTGGCACGACGAGGATCTGGGACGTGGCGACCCGCACGGCCACGGCGACTCTTCCCAAAGTCTGGTTCCCACAGTGGATCAGCCCGGACGGCGGAACGTTCGCCGTACACAAGATGGACAAGAGCTTCGAGCTGCGCAGCCTGCCCGCGGGCAAGCTGATGGCGACCGTCGCAGACGCCGGCGAGTTCGCCGGCTTCAACGCGAACGGCTCCGCATACGCCACAGCCACCGCGGGGACGGTGCGGCTCTACGCCGTAGCGACCCAAAAGGAGTTGATCGACACGCCGCTGACCGTGCCCATCAAGGGCGACGTGGCGGGTCAGGGCCTCATGCCGCTCACCGGCCATAGCGGCACCGTCACCGACATGGTGTTCACCCAGGGCGGCGAGGTGCTCATCACCACCGGCACCGACAAGACGGTGCGCCGCTGGTGGGTCCGCCTCGTCCAACCCACCCGGTACTACGCGGTGTGGAGCTGCGAGTACTGGCGGGAGTGCGCGCCACTACGGCTCGCTGGCGCCGCCGGACGCTCGCCGGCCGGGCGGTTAGCGCGGCCGGCGAGCCGGAGGATGACCTAGTCCGCAGCGGGGAACGGGAGGAGCCCCTACCGGCGGCCGGATCCGTCGCTGGCGCGTTTGCGGACTGGCTACGCCCCAACGCGCTATCGGACTACAAGGTTGGCATCAATCGTGCAGAGAACCGACGGCACCAGTGACGCCAAGATCATCAATAGGCAGCTGAGTCCGCCGCCGAGCGGTCTGATCTCCGTATTCCCAATCCGCATGAGTCACTGATGCCCCGCGTCGCTGTCTGGCGACGCGGGCTTGGCCGCCGGAGCGTTGATCTCTCCCGCGGACAGTGGAGCACCGACCCGTGATCGCGCCGGAGAAGGTTCACGCCAGGCCGCAGGTGGCGCCGTTCAGGGTGAACTCGGTCGGGTGGACGTTGTTTCCCGCCAGGCTGGCGGTGAACCCGAAGCTGACCGAGCCGCCGGCGGGGATGGTGGCGTTCCAGCCCGCGTCGGTGACGGTCACGCCCGGACCGTCCTGTGTGTACGTGCCGTTCCACATGTCGCTGATCGTCTGGCCGGACGCGAACGACCATGCCAGGTTCCACGGGTTGACCGGTGCCGAGGAGGTGTTGACTACCTCCACACTGGCCTGGAACCCGCTCGACCACTGGTTGACCACGGTGTAGTCGACCTCGCACTGGCCGACCGGAGCGCCTCCGTCTCGCCAAGACAGCAACTCCGCCATGGCCTCCGGGGTGATCCGCGACCCGCTGGCGTAGTCGGTTCCGGACCAGGCTCCGCTTCCGAGCGAGTGCACCGCCACCACGCAGGCGCCCTCGCAGCCCGGGCTACCCGCCGGCCGCTCGGTGTAGACGGGGGACCCGCTCAGGCCTCCGATCGTGTAGTGCCCGTACGCGACTCGGTCCCCAGCAGCGTTCACGGCGCGGATCTCGTCCTCGCTGAACCACTGCTCGGCGTTGACCGATCGCGCCGGCTTGTCCTGCGGGTAGCCGCGGTTTGTGGTCGGCGCGCCAAGCACGTCGCTGCCGGCGGCCGGCGCCCACATGCCGTACCAGCCGACCGTGTCGCCGATGTTGCAGTCGAGCCGTACGGCCGCGTAGTCGGTCGACCAGTCAATGTTGTTGGCGTCGGCGCTCTCGATCCATCCCGCCGCGATGTACTGGTCGATCGCGCGGCAGGACCCGAACGGGGCGTCCGCGCCGTCCCGTGCCGGCCATGCCCACAGCTCGTCGACCGGACGCTCGCCGGGTGGGTTGAAGCTGGCCTCCTTGTAGAGGCAGTGCGCCGCGGTGGCCACGATGTCCGGCCCGTAGAGCCAGCCGGTGCAGGCGCGGCTGTGGGTCACGCCGCCGTTGGTGGATCGGGTGAAGTAGACGGTCGCGCTAGCCGGATACGCGGTCGTGTCCGGTACCGCCATCCGGTTGTCCGGCAGCGCGAGGGCCCCGAAGCCGTTCGGGTTCGGAGTAACCGGCTTGCCGCCGCTGGTCGGCACCGGCGGCAGGCCACCGGCGTCCACCAGCGGCGCGGCCCAGTCCTGATATGAGGATGTGCTCCCGGTGCCGGCGCGGCCGGACACTCCGGCGTCCTGCGGGGACTGTGCCGCCGCCGGCGTGCCGGCGACCCCCAGCGTCAGCAGGCCGCCCGCCCCTGCGGCCAGCATTGCTCTCCATCGAAATCGCACGTTGCTTCCTCCCGTGTCATTGCCCGTCCCAGGTCGGTCGGGCAGGGGCCGGGCGCAACGATGCCGGCGAAGCCTTGCGAAGAACCTGTAGATATCTTGATCCGCTGGTAGCCGGTTGGTTGCGATGGTTTCGCGCAGACCTGGCATTGACCCGGCGTGTGACATTCGATCCGTGGCCGCGGTCGTTCGAGCGGTCTCGTAAATGGCTCGCCGCAGGGCCTGAAGATGCTCCCCTGGTCATGGACGGGATGCCAGCGCGATAAGATGATCTTCCGTGTTACCAGTCGTATTCATTCACGGACTCATTGGGCCCTTCTCCGACACCCGCACGGTTTCTCTGTTGCACCCGGCTCCCGTCGTCTGCCCTGACCTGCTCGGGTACGGAACTGAAGCGGGCACGGATCCTGCCCGGATCAGCATCGAAGCCCAGGTGGACTATGTGCTTGCCGCGGTGGACAGCGCAGCGCCTGGCGCTCGGGTGCACCTGGTCGGGCACTCGGTTGGCGGCGTCATCGCGATGGCGTTCGCCGACCATTTCCCCGATCGGGCGGCGTCGGTGATCAACGTCGAAGGGAACTTCGCGTTCGCCGATGCCTTCTGGTCGGCACAGCTTGCTCGCAAGAGCCGGGATGAGGTGCACGACCTGCTGGAAGCTGACCGTGCGGACCCGGCCGGCTGGCTCCGGGACGGCGGGGTCGAACCGACCGAGGAGCGCATCCGATCCGCGCTCGAGGCGCTCGCCTACCAGCCGGCCACCACCGTTCAAGCCATGGCGCGCACGGTCGTGGAGTTCACCGGCCGGTCTGACTACGAGCCGTTGCTTCGCGGAGTGTTCCAACGTACGCCAGTGCACCTCGTCGCCGGGGCTCGCTCCCGAGCCGGGTGGCACGTGCCCGACTGGGCATTGACGGCGGCGGTCCGCTACAGCGAGATCGCGGACGCCGGCCACATGGTGATGCTGGAAGCGCCTGAAGTGTTCGGCAGGGTGCTCGCAGACCTGCTCAGCGGTGAGGCACCTTCATCGTGAGGCTGCGGGCCACGGCAGGGGCTGGGCCCTAGTGTCGACATAGGACGATGCTGGACTGGGCGGAGTTGGCCGACGCGATCGGCGTGTATTTCCCGGGTCGGCCAATCGTCGGCTACGAGCGTGGGGACGCCCTCGCCGCAGCTCTTGATGGTGGGTTTGTGCCCGTCGGTGAACTCAGGGTATGGGTGCGCTGACCTGGACGTGCTGGCCAAGGGAGCCCGAAAGGGCGTTTTGCCGGTGGCGGGTTGTCATGCAGGGCCAAGGTAGGGACTGAAGTGCTCGGCCACGACGTCGGCGATGCCTTCGCCGTCCAGGGCGCCGTCTACCTTGATAACCAGCATGCCGTGCTCGGACGCGGTGCGGACGGCGTCGTCGGCAACCAGGCGGTCCCGAGCGATCCGGTTGCGTTGCGCACGTTCGGGATCACTGACGCCTGCCGAGAGCGCGCCGGCTCTCGGCAGGGTCTGGAGTTGGCGTCTGCGGAAGTCTTCGGTGGGCACCATGATGATCATCCGGCGTGGCGAGTCGACGATCGGGGCGACGAGATCGGGTCGCAGGCCCCAGCCCTCGGCAATGATCGGGCGACCGGAAACAAGAGCACGCAGGTCGTCCAGAGCCCACTCGAAGCGGGTGGGGAAGCCGGCAAGTGTCTCGGCAGCCATCACCTCCGGGCTTAGGTGCACCCATACCTGGTCGGGATCTAGAGGGGTCGGCGGCTGGCCGAGCCGGAGCCGGGCCGCGATCCTGCGATCGTCATGTCCACGCGCGTCGTGATAGTCGTAGTGGTAGGCAGTGAGACCGTGCCTGACAGCCAGAATGCGGGCAACCGTGGACTTGCCGGCCCACTGGCCGCCACCGATCCACAGAGTCTGACGCAGCGTGCCAAACGGATCCCAAACCATGGTCTGAGTGTCAGTCCACCACAGAACAAGATCAAGTCTTGTTCTTGCGCATCAATGATGATTAATTAAAGTTATAGGGTCGGGTATGACGTGAGGTCCCACCTCCGACAGCGACACCGTCGTCCCGGCTGCCCGGAGCGGGCCGCTGAACGCTGGCCCTCGCTTCACCCATCGCAGCCATACTCTGCCGACGAGGGCGTCGACGTCGGGCCGCTGAGCAAGCCGGAGGTGTTGGCGGCCTTCATCGCCCCGCCAACCCCCGCGGCGGGCTGAGCTGGCGCGGCCACCGCGCGGCGGGCGGAGCCGATGTCGAGGACCCGATCGTCCGGGACAATCGCCCGGCGCCACCCAGCCCATCCTCATCCCGCCCGGCTCGGTGGGAACCGAGATCATCGAGCAGGTCGATGTGAACGAGGGGAGTGGTGCGAGGGCGCTGACAGCCTGTGGCCTGCCGCGCGATGAAGTTTGGGAGCCAGGGCCTGATCGAGCGCACGGTGATTCCCAAGATGGCCGCGACGGTTTGCAACGTTCATGCGTCGCCACTGCGGTGGCGATCACTCCGTCGGGTGGAGCGCTCCGGGCCGGTCGAGGAGGGTCAGACCGGTCTGGGTCGGGTTGTGGAGGACGTTGCCGTGGTGCCGGCGGGTCGTGATCAGGCCGGCCGCCCGCAGGACGGCGGTGTGCTGGCTGACCGCCGCAGATGAGACACCGAGGCGGTGGGCCAGGGCGCCGGTCGTGGCGACGCCGTCGGCGATCGCGGTGAGCACCGACGCGCGGGTGCGCCCGAGGAGGTTGGCCAGCGCCGGCGTCGAGGTGCCGGCCGTCCAGACGTCCGCGGCCTGGTCGAGGTCGACCGAGGCGGGATAGATCAGGGTGCAGTCGGTGGGATCCACCGGTCGTACATCACCACCGGCGCCCGCAGGAAGAACGACGGCACCAACCGTAGCCCGCGCCCATCGAGGAAAACGTCGCTGTCGCACGGGTACTCGGTGGCAATGTGGAGGGTCGGCGGCGTCCATCGGATGTCCGGGTGCAGGCCAGCGAGCAGTCCGTCGACGCCGTTGTCGAGCAGGATCGTGCCGCGGTGTGCACGATCCGCGTCGAGGTGCGCACGCATGCGACGCCAGTGCGGGCCCACGGCGATGCGGTGGTAACTCTCCATTGTGGACAGAATTGTCCGCCGTACGGCGAGAGCGTCGGCCAGCCCGGCCAGTGCGGCCGGCACCCGGCCGTGATGGTCGGCGTAGAAATCCAGCTCGGCCCGGACGGCCTGCCGGGGGCCGGCCAGGAATGACTCGGCGCTCTCGGCCAGGTTGCGGCCGGGCCCGGCGAGCAGGGCCATGTCGAGATAGGGCATCCGCGCGGGCGCGATCGCGGTCAGGACCGCGAACCGCGAATCGAGCGCACTGCGTACCCGGCGTCGCCACCCGCCGAACATTCGTGTCGTGCCCTCGGCCGCTCAGCTTGAGCAAGCTGAACACGGTCTCGGCCAAAGGGCCCAACGTCGGCGCCACCCGCACCCGCACCCGCGCCAAGTCGGCGGCAGACAAGTGAATCCGGTACATCCGCCCGGCTGAGGGACGTGGCCGGCGTACGCGTCATGGAACCGCCGTACAGCGCGGTACCCCTCCACGAAGCCCTGTGGTGGCACCCTGTCCACACCCATGACGCCGGCCACGTCTGGCTCCGGGAGATCACCGCGCGAGTGGCGGCCAGGATGAAAGAACAACCACGGCAGGGCTGACCAGTATGTCGTCAGGCACAGACTTCGGGTTGCCCGGCGCCGACCGGTTCGAACTGGACAACCATCGCCAAGGTCGAGGTCTGACCGCCCGCGACCGCGACCCACAGCACCTGGCCGGTGGGGATCAGGTCTGGTCGGACGGTGAACGCCCGTTCCTGAGGTCGTAGCGTCTCGCCGGTGATGGGGTTGCTGCGCTGTTGTTCGTCGCCGATCACCGGCCAGAATGCGAGGAACTCGGGGTGGTCCTCCTCGTTCGGAGGTCCGCTCGGCGTCGGATGCGGCGGCGATGTCAGCTGCGGGGCGTTGAGGACGCCGAGGCAGTCCATGGTGGCCGGGATGAGCTCGATGCGGGCGCCTTTGCGCTGCAACTCTTGTTCGGCCTTGGCGAGGTCGGCTGCGTCGGTGCTGTACAGCACCACGGCGAAGCTGCCGTCGGGCTCAGCGCGGATGGCATAGGCCGGGTTGGCTGCGGTCACGATGAGCGCGCCGACTACTGCGGTCGCCGCAGCGGCGACCGCTGGCGCCGCGATACGCCGCAGCATCCGGCGCCGGTGACTGGCGCCGGTCGCCTCGGGGCGCGAATCCCGGGGAAAGTCGGCGCGCAACTGCTCTAGCAGCCGATCCTCGAACCGGTCGGTTCCGGTGGTGTGGTCGGTGGTGTTCATGTCATCTCCCAAAGCGGTTCTTGCGACGGGGCGGGACCGGTGTCCGCCCTGAGGGCACGGCGGGCGCGGTACAGCCGCACCCGGGCGGTGCCGGGCCGGATACCCAGGGCGGCGGCCGCGGAGACCGGCAACCCATCGACCGCGACCAGTTCGAGCACCGCTCGCTCCGCCTCTGGTAGTTGTTGCAGCCGCCGGTACAGCTGGCGGGCGGCCCGGCTGGCGTCGATGCGTTCCTCCAGCCGCTCGATGTCCTGGTCGTCGAGTAGACGCCGGCCGGCAAGTCGCTGCCGCCGAACCGCCTCACGGGCGTGTTGCCGGGCGTGATTGGAGATCTGGTTACGAGCTATCCCGTACAGCCACGCGATCTCTTCACCACGCTGTGGTCGGTAGCTGGCCGCTGACTGCATGACGGCGTAGAAGACGTCGGCCGTGATGTCGGCAGCCAGGTGCGGATCCTCCACCCGGCGGGTGACGAAACGCAGCACGGCCTCGACGTGCGCCCGGTAGAAGGCGGTGAACCTGTCCGGGTCAGTCAGGGGTGGGGGTCGACCCATGGGCGGCTCCTCACATCGGCAGCGTTGCCTCTACTTGGCTGCGAGCCCGTCCGGCGTTACCAGGTTGTGCGTTGGACGACATCCCCAACTTCGAAGATCGCTACTGACTCGCCGGTAACGTCGCGGACGCCAACGACCTCATGCTGCCGGGAGCCGGCTAGAGCCAGCCTTGCTCGCGGGCGAGGGTGAGCGCCTCGGCGCGGTTGCGGGTGGCGGTCTTGCCGATCGCCGACGACAGGTAGTTGCGTACGGTGCTCGGTGACAGGTGCAGTCCGGTCGCGATGTCGGCGATCGTCGTGCCGCCGGCGGAGGCGGCCAACACTTGCCGTTCGCGGTCTGAGAGTGGGTTCGGGGTGGCGGACAGAGCCAGTGTCGCCAGGTGGGGGTTCACCACGATCTCGCCGGCGCGAGCCCGGCGGATCGACCTGGCGAGTTCTTCGACCGGATCGTCCTTGACCAGGAAACCCCTGGCTCCCGACTCGAGTGCCCGTCTCAGGTAGCCGGGTCGGCCGAACGTGGTCACGACGATGACGACGCACCCGGGCGCGGTGGCGGCCAGTTCGCCGATGATGTCGAGGCCACCCCGGCCGGGAAGTTCGATGTCGAGCAGGACGACATCGGGGGTGTACGCGCCGACGGCCGCGATGACCTCGTCGCCGCGGCCTACGGTGGCCACGACGCGCATGTCTTCCTCGAGGTTGAGCAGGGTCGCGAGCGCCGATCGCATCATGCCCTGGTCCTCGGCGATCAGGATGGTCGTCGGGGGCTGGGTCGTCATCGTCGTCCCGCCGCGGTTGGGGTGGGCACCGAGACGGCCAGCCGGAATCCGGATGTCGTGGCCGTCGCTGTCAGCACGCCACCGAGGTCTTCGACACGCTCCCGCAGTCCGTGAAGCCCGGAACCGTCCTGCCGGGAGCGGTCCTGCCCGGTGTCGCCTCGCCCGTCGTCGATGATCTCCACGTCGGCCGTGGCCGCCCCAGATGTCACGGTGATCCGGCATCGCCCGGCCGCGGCGTGCCGCAGCACGTTGGTCGTCGCCTCGCGGACCACCCACCCGAAGAGGGAGTCGATCTCGTCGGGCAGGTCGCCGTCCGGCCCGGTGATGTCCACCCGTACGTTGGCAGCGGTCAGAGCCGTACCCGCGTTGCGCAACTCCTGCGCCAGCCGGACCGTCCGGTATCCGGTGACAGCGGCGCGGACCTCGGTCAGGGCCTGCCGACCGATCGTTTCGACGTCGCTGGCGTGCGCGGCGGCGGCGGACGGGTCGCGCTCGGCGAGCCGCCGCACGGCCTGCGCCTTGACCACCATGACCGACAGGGTATGCCCGAGCAGGTCGTGCAGGTCACGGGAGAACCGCGACCGCTCCTCGTCGACCGCGAGGCGGGCCAGTCGCTGCCGGGTCCGGGTCAGCTCACCGACGACGCCGACCAGGTGGTGCACGAGGAAGGTGGCCGCCCCGGCGAAGTAGGTGGCGAACGCCAGCGCCAGGGCGGTGGCGACCGAGCGGTCCTCGACCCCGGCGGCGATGGCTCCGCTGACCGCCAGTGACCCGATCAAACCCAGCGCCCACCGCGGCCGGACGGCCGTGGCGACGGCGATGGCCAGGAGCGGGAACAGGAACTGCCGGTCCACCCGCCAGATCACCAGGTACGCCGTGCACAGTGCGCCGAGGAGCAGCAGCGCCAGCTCGGCGGGCCCTCGGCCGCGGTCGACCGGGCCCCAGGGCAGCCGGACGGTCACGGCGTATACCAGGCCCACGACCAGCAGCGCGCCGGTTCGAGCGAGCTGGCGGTCGACCAGTGAACCGGCGAGCGGGGCGGCCAGCAGCAGTGGGGCCCAGACCAGCGGGAACCAGGGGCCGGAATGGCGTGTGATCCACGCTGTCCACGGCTGCTGTTCGACGCAGTCCGTCGTCTCGTCGTCGGCTCTCATCATCCTGTCACCGCCCCGGCCGGGCGAGGCCGACGATCAGCGTCATCCCCACCACCATATGCATGGCCAACAACGTGGCGAGCACCCCGCCCGTGGCACCCGTGCCGACCGGACCCAGCAACGACAGCGTGAGCACGGCCCAGGCCGTGATCCGCCATGCCCGGCGACCGCCGCGGAACCGCGCCGCCAGGAACGCTAGCAATGCCCAGGCGGCTCCGCCGGCCAGCAGGGACACCACCGCGACAGCGCCCGGCCCGACGGACTGCCGCGACGGCCCAGAGCCGACCACGAGCTCGACCCCAGCGACCGGCACGCTCAGCACCCACACGATCAGCGCCGCGCCTGCGGCGGCCGCGATCGTCGCCCAAGGCCGGAGCCAGTTGGAGCGTGAGGTCATTGTCTGCGTCATGATGTGTCCCTTCTCGTGACTAGTGACGGATTTCGCGGCGGTCGTCGAGCCGCGACCGCACCCAGGCGGTGAACGCCACGACGCCGTCGATGACGGCCTCGAACCGGGGGGAGCGGAACAGATCGAAGGCCTGCTGGCCGCCGGGGAGCTCGGCGTACACGACCGGATTCGTCGACATACTCCGCAGCCGGGTGGCCAGCAGCCGGGCCTCGGCCACCGGCACGAGGGTGTCGCGGTCGCCGTGCGCCATGAAGATCGGCGGTGCCTGCGTTGCCGGGTACGCGAACGGGGTCGACGGGATCTCCTCGCCGGCGTCTCTTCCGTAGTAGCGACCGTAGTATCCGTACAGCGAGACCACGGCCGTGACCGACGTGTCGGCGCCCCTCGAAGCCGGGCTGCAACGGGATCGGCGCGAACAGGTCCCGGCCGGATGGAAGCCGGCGCACTGGCAACTCGTTGTATGCCAACCCGAGCCGATAGCTCACAGCACCGAACGGGCCCCGCCAGCGCGGCGCGAGCAGCGCGAACGCCACACAGATGCCCGTGACTACCACTGCCGTGACGTATCCGATGAACACCGGCGCTCCCTTCCTCGACCCTCAGCGGACGTCATCCACGCTAGGAGCCGGCGTGTGCGCGGGAGCAGGCCACAACTTCCCGTCATCGGTAGGACATTCGTCCCACGCAGCACGGGAGGCGGGTAACTCCTGCCGGGCTCGTTGGCGGGGAGACCGTGCGGTGACAGAATCGGCCGGTGGTGAGCAGCGACGCACCGTCGTCGGGAGTTCCGCTCGTCGTCGGCAAGATCAGCGTGCCGCCGCGTCGGGCCGGCACCGTGTCGCGACGCCGGCTGACCGACGTCCTCGGCGAGGGCACGCCGCTCGTGGTGGTGGTCGCGTCGGCCGGCTGGGGAAAGACGACGCTGCTCACCGACTGGGCGCACACGGTGGCGGGCGAAGGCGGTACCGCCGTAGCGTGGCTGACCCTCGATGAGGCGGACGACGAGCCGTCCCGGTTCTGGACCTATCTGGTTTCGGCCATCCGGATGGCCGATGGCACACTGGGCGAAGCGGCATTGGCCGCGCTGCGGGTGCCGGAGGTGGACCCGCTGGAGGTGGCGGTACCCGCCCTTCTCAATGATCTGGCGACGCGGCCGGGTCGCCTCGCCGTCGTCGTCGACGACCTGCACGTCATCCGGGATCGGTGGATCCACGAGGGCCTGGAGTTCCTGCTCGCCTACCTGCCGCCGGGCGCACGACTGATCCTCGCCGGCCGGTCCGACCCGCCGCTTCCGCTGGCCCGCTTGCGCGCGCGTGGAGAGTTGACCGAGATCAGAGCCGCCGACCTGCGGTTCACCGCCGACGAGGCGCGCCCACTGGTCGCCGCCGTCAGCCGCCGCGGCCCGCAGCGAAACGAGCTGCCGGAGGACGTGGTCGAGGAGGTGGTCACCCGCACGGAGGGCTGGGCGGCGGGTCTCAAGCTGGTGGCGCTGGCCCTGCGCGGCGCGCCCGGCCGGCCCCCGGACCCAGCCGGGCCGGTGGACGATGACCGGCATGTGGTCGACTACCTCACCGCGGAGGTGATCGAGGGCTTGGCGCCCGAACAGCGCGACTTCCTGCTGCGTACCTCGGTGCTGGACCGGCTGGCGGGCCCGCTCTGCGACTTCATGCTTGAGCGGCGCGACTCGGTGCGGATCCTCGCCGAGCTGGAACGCGCCGACCTGTTCCTGGTGACGCTGGACACCCGGCGGACGTGGTACCGGTACCACCGGCTGTTCCGCGAGGCGCTGGTGCGGGAGTTGCGCGCCACCCGCGCGAGCGAGGAACCGGCGCTGCTGCGGCGGGCGGCGTCGTGGCACCGGTCGGCGGGCGATCGGGAGGGTGCGTTCCGTTGCCTGGTCGCGGCGGGAGACCCGGTGGCCGCAGGTGAGTTACTCGCCGACAGCGACGACGATTTCCTGGCGCGGGGCGCGCTCGGGACCCTTCTGCGACTGGCCGACGCTTTGCCGCCGGAGGTCGTCCGAGCCAGCCCCAAGCTCGGCATCGCCATCGCGGCCGCGGCTGCCTTCACAGGCCGGCTCGACCGCGTCGCGCCAATGCTGGACGCCGTCGATTCGACGCTGACCGACGACTCTCCGCCCCCGGCCGGCTGGCACTCGGCACGCGCCGCCGCCGCCACGCTACGAACCGTCTACGTCAACCCCGGCGAGGACGCCGCGCAAACGCTCGGCCTGGCGCGGCGAGCGGTGGCACTCGAGTCCGACCCCACCCGGCAGGGCTGGGTAATCTCCCGGGTCGCGCTGGGCAGCGTTCTCAGCGGCATGGACCACGACGACGAGGCCGCCCAACTGCTCGGCGACGCCGTCGGCCGGGCGACCGCTGTCGATCTCCCCACGTTCAGCCGACTACAGGCCACTGGACTGCTCGCCGTGTCGAAGTTCAAGAGCGGCAAGGTCGAGGAGGTCCGGCGGCTGCTGCGCACCGCCCTGCCCGAGGCGGCCCGGATGGAGGACGCCCTCGGCGTTGCTGCCGCGCCGGCGATCGCGTACCTGCGCCTTGCCGAAGGATTCCTCCTGCACCTCGACGGCGACGTCCCGGGCGCCCGCGCCGTCCTCGCCCGCGCCGCGGACCTGGCCGTGGCCACCGGCCACCCGAGCCAGTCGGTGCGGGCGCTCACCGCGCGGGCCGAAGCGGAACTCGCCGGCGGCGACCGCCGGGCTGCCGCCGCGGCCCTGTCCGAAGCCGACGAGATCATGCGCGCCGAGCCGGTGCTGCCCGGTGTGGCGGCGGCGCTGCGTTCCGCCCAGGCTCGCATCGGCCGGGGTGCGGTGGCCCTGGCGCGCCGGGACGGCGCGCTCGTCGAGCAGCTCACCGAGCGTGAGCTGACCATCCTGCGGGCCTTGCAGGGTCCGCTCAACCGGCGCGAGATCGGCGCGGAGCTCTACCTGTCGGTCAACACGATCAAGGGTTACACCAAGAGTCTCTACCGAAAGCTGGACGCGGACTCCCGCCCTGAGGCGGTCCGGCGCGGCCGTCAGCTGGGCTTGATCTGAGCCGTCCACCCCGGGTGGTTCTCCGCCGGGGTGGTGCGTCACCACCCCGGTGCGCGTGATGGTCGTCCTCGACGAAGAGGAGACCGAAATGACGTTGCGCTACCGGGTGGAGATCCGCGGCGCCCTGCCCGGCGGGCTCGCCAACGAGCTACGCCGCCGGTTCGGCGAATTCACCCACCACACCGAGAACGGCCGGACCGTACTGACCCACCTGGAACTGGACCAGGCCGCCCTGCGCGCCCTGCTCGACCAACTCTGGGACGCGCACAGCGAAATCCACCTGGTTACCACGATCGACGACGAAGTCACCCGGGAGCACTGATGATGTCCTGGCTTTGGCTCGCTCTCGGAGCGGCCCTGTTGCCCTTCACCTTGATGCAGACCACGATCCCGCTCGCGGCGTGGCTCGCGCCTCTCCTGCTGCTGCGGTTCAGCCGCACAGTCCGGGCCCGGTGGGCCGTGCCCGCACTCGCCCTAGTCGGCGCGCTCAGCACGTATGCGAGCCTCCGCAACGGCCTTATGCAGACCGACCAGATGCACCTCGCGACCGCCGCCGCCGGCGCCGTCCTGACCCCGATCCCGTACGTGATCGACCGGCTGCTCGCCGGCCGGCTCACCGGGATCGCCCGCACGCTGGTCTTCCCGATGGCCGACACGGCCCTGGCGTTCGTCTTCGGCACCGGCGACTTCGGCACGACCGGCCACGTCGCCGGCACGCAGGTGGGTAACCTCCCGCTGCTGCAGTCGGCCGCGGTCGGCGGGCAGTGGATCATCGGCCTGCTCATGGCCTGGACCGCCGCGGTGGTCAACGAGGTCTGGCAGCGGCGCACGACCGCGGGCGCCGGGCGGACGCTGCTCATCTTCGGCGCGGTGCTCGGCGCGGTGCTCGCCCTCGGCGGGGCTCGGATCGCCCTCGACCCGCCGGCCGCACCGACCGTGCGGATCACCGGACTGGCGCCGAACCGCGCCGCCAGCGACGCGTTCGCGAGCGCGAGGCAGGCACCGGGTCCCCGCTCCGCGGCGCAACGCGCCGAGCTGCGCGAGCGGTATTTCGCGCCGCTGCTGGACGACCTGGTCGCCCGCACTCACAGGGCCGCCCAGGCCGGTGCACGGATCGTCGTGTGGGCCGAGGCGTCGGCGTACGAGTTCGTCGAGGACAAGGAGGCGGTGCTCGAACGGGCCCGGTCGGTGGCCCGGAGCGAGGGCATTTACCTGCAGATCGGCGTGGTGTGGCTGCTGCCCAGGCAGCAGTATCCGCTCAACGAGATCCGGGCGATCATGTTCGACCCGAGCGGCGCCACCGTGTGGGACTACCTGAAGACCGTCGAGGTGTTCGACGACGGCAACCTGCTCGGCTCCGGCATCGTGCCCACCGTGGACACCCCGTACGGGCGGCTGGCGACGGTGATCTGCTTCGACGCGAGCTTCCCCAAGCTGGTCCGCCAGGCCGGTCGCGCCGACGTGGACATCCTGCTGGTGCCCTCCAGCGACTGGGAACCGGTGACCGACGCCCTCAACCAGCAGGTGGTGCTGCGCGCGGTCGAGAACGGGTTGAACCTGGTACGCACGGTGCGCAATGGCACCTCGCTGGCGGTGGACCACCAAGGCCGGATCCTCGGGCAGGACGCGAGCTGGTTCCGGACCGATCCGGTCACCACCGAGCACACGCTCACCGTGGCGGTGCCGGTCCGCGGGGCCAGGACGCCGTACGCGCTGTTCTTCGGCGACGTACTGGGCTGGCTGTCGATCGCCGGGCTCCTCTGGGCCGCGACGGTCGTCATCCTCCGCCGGCGGGCGGCCCGGACAGCTGCCCCGGCCCGGCCGGCCGACGACGAGCCGAAAGCCCGCACGCCGGCGCCGGCGCACTAACGGCCGGCTAGCCCGCGGTCCTCCATCACCAAGCCCACCCGCCGCCGCGGGTGGGCTTCGGTCGCGTTCCGATGGTACGGAAGGACTATGGACGGCGTTCACCGATGGGCCGCCCATGGGTGGTCGACCAGCTATGGGTCGGTCCTACATCTCGCCGCTCCGCTCGCCATCCGCGTGTCGGAAGCGGCTGACCGACGAGTCTCGGGACGCCAGCTCACCGAGCTCCGTCGCTGCGCGGTCGAGCACCGCCGACCAACCCAGCTGCGCCGCTTCGTTGCGTACGTGCTGCAGCTCGTCCTCGCCCACGGTCTCCTCCACGCGCACGAACGATCGCGCGCTGTGTCGGGCGATCTCCGGGCTGACGGCGGCAGCCCCGGGGATGGCGTCGGCAACGACCAGCAGCAGGGCCGCGGTTGACGGGCGGCCGGCCGAGGCGAGCAGCTCGGCCGCGTTGCGGGCGGTGGTCCATAGCTGGGTCGTCTGCCCGGTGCGCCGCCAGAACTCAATGAGGTAGGCGAAGCCGTTGGCCGCACCCGCCACGTCCCCGGTCCGTGCCTGTGCCGACGCCAGGGATACCCGGGCCACCCCCTCGATGAAGCTGCAGCCCACCGAGACGGCTTCCCGGATGGCGGCCGAGTAGCACGCGATCGCCTGCGCCGATGGCAGCAGCTCACCCTCGACGTAGGCGACGAAGGCGCGGTGCGATCCGCACCGGGAGGTCACCCGCGCCCGATCTAGCAGCGAACGAGCCGATGCACGGTCACCGTCGTACGCCGCGGCGAGCGCGGCGGAGCCGACGAAGGTCGCCTCGTCGGGGCTGGGTGTCGCGGCGGCCCGCAGCCAGCCGTCGCGAGCCGCGCCGAAGTCACCACGGAAGTGCGCGACAACCCCGAGGACACTCCAGCCGCGGATCTCGTCGCCCGCGTCGATCGCCTCGCGGGCGAGCCGTTCGGCCTCGTCCAGCTCGCCCGTGAGACGCGCGGCTTCCGCCGCGGCGGCGAGTATGGCCGGGCGCGAGGGGTGACCGACGATCGTCGAGTCGGCGGCGAGCTCCGTGCCCCAGGACCAGATTTCGGGTAGATCGCGCCACGTGGCCACCTGGTTCACGCCGAGCGTGATCGCCACCCGGTCGTCGAAGGACGCCAGGTCGCGCGCGGCGCGTAGATTGTCGAGCTCGGCCCGCAGCCTCCGATCGACGCGCGCCTCTTCCGCCCCCGGCATCTGGGTGCCGATCTCCTCGGCGACGACGCGGCACCGGGACACGAACCGTGCGGATGCCTCGTCGCGCTCGGCGAGGAGCTCGATCTCGTCCTGAAGGAAAGCGCGGACCGTGAACAGCAGCCGGAAGCGACCCGCGACCGCATCCGCGACCAGCAGCGACGCGTCCACGAGCCGGTGCAACAGGTCCACGGGGTCGTCGACCAGCCCGGCGCTCAGTGCTTCGACCGTGGCGACGTCCACTCCACCGGCGAAGGGTGCGATCGCGCGCAGGAGCCACTGCTCGTCGGGTGTGAGCAGGCGATACGACGAGGCGATCGTCGCCCGCAAGGTCCTCTGTCGCTGGGCCTCCGGGCCCTCGATCCCGGTCGCGAGGTCGAGGGCCCGGTCCAGGCGCGTGAGTACATCGCGCATCGGCATCAGTCCCACCTGTCTCGCTGCGAGCTCGATGCCGAGCGGCAGACCGTCGAGGCGTTGCAGGATCTCGACAAGATCGGCCGCTTCCTCGGCCGCCAGCTCGTAGGACGGCCGGCGCCGCCGAGCGTGCTCCACGAAGGCGCGCACGCTCGGCCTGCGACGCAACGCCTCGAGGTCAGCCGCATCACGAGGCACCGGGAGTGTCTGCAGCCGCACGACGTACTCCCCCGGCACCTGCAGCGTCACGCGTGAGGTGGCCAGCACGCGCACGCCCGGCGACGAGCGGCAGACGGCGACCACCAGATCGCGACAGGCTGCGGCGACGTGTTCACAGTTGTCCAGCAGGAGGAAGAGCGACCGGTCCGCCAGAGCGGCCGCGATGTCGGCCGGGTGGACCTCGCCGGTCATCCGCAGCCCGAGCGTGGAGGCCACCGCCTGGCAGACGTGTTCGGCCCGGTCGACCACGGCCAGCGGTACGACCACCGCCTCCTCGGCGTCGGCCGCGATGTCGAGCCCCAACCGGGTCTTGCCGACCCCGCCCGCGCCTGTGAGAACCACCACCGCGTGATCGGCGAGCAGTCGAAGCACCTCCTCGCGCTCGTGCTGTCGGCCGACCATCGGACCGCTCGGTCTGGCGACACGCGCGGCGACCGCGGGGCGCCCGAGGGATCCGGCCGCGACCCGCTTCTCCAGCTCGGCCAGTGCGGGCGTCGGGTCCAGCCCGGTCTCGTGGGCCAGCCGGCGGCGGAACGCCTGGGCCGCCGTCATCGCCTCCGCTGCGCGGCCCTCGGCCGCCAGCGCGCGGATCTGTAGGAGCGTGGTCCGTTCACGCAGCGGCGCGGCCGTTGCCGCGGCCACAGCGTCCACGGCGACATGCTCGCCTGTGGCCAGGCGTCGCTCCAGGAACTCGTCGACCAGCTCCAGCTTCAGCTCGCCGAGTCGGACCGATTCACTCTCCAGCTCGGGCAGCGAGCGGAACTCCTCCAAGGCGGGCCCGCGCCACAGCGACAGCGCCGCCCCGGGATCGTCGGGAGCGAGGCGTCGTACGGCATCGACATCGAGCTCCCACGGCTCCAGGTGGAGGCGGTAGCCGTTGGCTCGCCGTTCCAGCCGCCCCGCCAGCGAACCGAGGTGACCGCGCACACGGGAGATGTGGTTGTAGAGCGCATGCACCGCGTTGTCGGGCGGGTCGTCGGGCCACAACGCTTCGATCAGCCGCTGGACCCCCACCGTCCGCCCGGCCTCGAGAGCGAGCAGCACCAGCAGGGCTCGCCGCCGGCTGCCGGGGACGTCGACGGTTCGGCCCTCGACCATGACGGCAAGCGGACCGAGGAGGTCAACGCGTAGCGGGAGCCGGGATCGGTCCATTTCCCGCACTTTGCCGCAGCGCGGGCGCGGAGTCACGCGTTTTGCAGCGGCGCGGCGAAGGCTTCGTGTGACACCCAGGTCCGGAAGCGATCCAGCCCCACCGCCTCGACCAGGCCGCCGGTCTGTGACCACTGGCGGAGCAGTGCCTCGACCTTGCGGTCCAAGAGCTCGCCGTCAAGCTCCAGCAGCAGCGCGAGCTCATCGTCAGCGCACACCCGTGGACGACCGAGTTCGAAGACGTTGAAGTTCTCGTCCAGGTCCGCGTCGAGCGGCTGGGACCGCGCGACCGGATGCAGCAGCAGCGGTGTCTCGCGGGCGCCGCGGATGGCAAGGTCGGTCCACCCGTTCACCGCCCGGTGGTCGGGGTGGCCCGTGAAGCCGTCCTGGCCGAAGGTGACCACCGTGTCGGGCCGGACGTCATCGAGCAGGCGGCCCAGCCGGGTTGCGGCCTCAGCCGGGTCGACCGTGGCGCAGGCGCCATCGTCGTACTCCAGCCAGTGGTGCTCGGTCACTCCGAGCACCGTCAGGGCTGCCTCCAACTCGGTGCTGCGCACGCCTGGGTCGCCGCCGTCAGCGCCGCGGGTAGCCGTCACGCACACGACACGGCGACCGGCGTCCGTCAGCGCCGCCGACAACCCGCCGGCCAGATAGGTCTCGTCGTCCGGATGAGCCCAAATCATCAGGACCGTTCCCAGGTGTTCCATGGCCACGAGGATCCCGGCGACACCTGTCACGGCGCTGTCACCGCAAGGACAGGGCCGTGGGATCGGGCTCCTCCACACTCGTCGACAGCGCAACCTGGCGCCCCGACGAAAGGCAACAACGCATCATGACTGCACAGCTCGACGCACCCGTCCTGGACTCCGGCAGGCTCGAGGAGTTCGCCGGCAAGGTCGCCGGCGACCAGGCGGCAGCGTACAACGCGATCCTTGTCTACCTCGGCGACCGGCTGGGGATCTGGCGATCACTCGCGACGCTCGGCACGACCACCGTGGCCCAGCTCGCCGAGCACGCCGGCGTCGCTCCGCGATACCTCCAGGAGTGGCTGGCGGCCCAGGCCGCCAACGGCTACGTGACCTACAACGCCGCCGGGAACACGTTCACCCTCTCGCCCGAGGCGGCCTCCTGCCTAGCCGAGGAGGAGAGTCCCACTGCGCTGATGTCCGGTTTCGAGCTCATCGCCGCGGTGTGGGCCGCCAGCGACAAGCTTGCGAACGTCTACACGACCGGCGAGGGGCTCGGCTGGCACGAGCACGACCCCCGCCTGTTCACCGCCGTCGCTCGCTTCTACGGAACGATGTACCGCAACTCGATGCTCAGCGAGTGGTTCTCCGCGGTGGACGGTTTGATCGAGCAGCTTGAGACCGGCATCCGCGTCCTCGACGTCGGCTGCGGTCTGGGCGTCCCGACCATCCTCTTGGCGGAGGCGTTCCCGAACTCCACGTTCATCGGCTTCGACTACCACGAGGACTCGATCCGGCAGGCCGTCGCTGCGGCGGCGGAGGCCGGTGTCTCCGACCGCGTGGAGTTCTTCGTCGGTGACGCGACATCGTATGGCGGCACGTACGACCTCATCCTGTTCTTCGACGCGGTTCACGACTTCGGCGACCCCGTCGCCGCCCTCGCGCACGCCCGGAGCGTGCTGGCGCCTGGTGGCCGGGTCGTGGCGATCGAGCCGTATGCCGAGGACATGCTCGAGGCGAATCTGGCCAACCCGATCGCCGCCGTGTTCTACGTCGGCAGTTCGGCGCTGTGCGTCCCACACAGCGTCTCCGACGGCGGCGCGGCGTTCGGCGCCCAAGCCGGCCCAGCCCGTCTCACCAACGCGTTCCGGGACGCCGGCTTCACCTCCGCGCGCGTCGCCGCGTCGACGATGACCAACCTGGTCATCGAGGCCCGCGCCTGAGCGCGGGCAGACTCACCACCACATCACCGGCTGAGCAACCGCATCCCAACACCGGTTGATGAGCAACCGTAGGCCTCGTTCCGGGTCGAGCATCGTGACGTGACCCAGCCGCGCCCGTCGGCGGTGCGGTGGTCATCGTACGCCTTCGACCTGACGCGGTCGTCGTCGTGTTCGGACGGGAGGCGGCAGAGGCGCCGCCTCCCGTGGCAGGGTGGAGGATCTTGTTCGGGTGGCGTGGCCGTCAACCGCAAACACGGTTACGCCGCTCCTCTGAACTTACTCAAATGTCGTTGCGACACGAGGTCGCACTTTGCGAGTGGACTCGCAGTTAGGAGGACCGGCGTGATGTCG
>NZ_JBAKHX010000044.1:0-61940 GCF_036906915.1 Micromonospora sp. CPCC 206061 | reverse complement strand
CGGCGCTCTGCTCCAGCTCACCCTCGGCCACCGCACACTGCCCGAAGTGCTCGACACCTGGCCGGACTGCCTCCTTCGCGACCGCGTCACCGAACACTTCCTGACGACCGCGTTTCCTCAGGTGCCGGTCCGCGTCTGGCCCCGCAACTGACCAGCGAACGATCTGCCGGAAGCCCGCGGCGGGTCACCGCCGCGGGCCCCATGGCATTCAACTGGTCAGCTTGGTGCGCTCACGGCGTCATTCGGTACGTAAGCCGTCGGGGCGGGTCAGGCGCCAGAGTGGAGGGAGGCTGAGCAGCGTGACAATGGCCATGACCCCGGCCGCCAGCCCGACCGAGAGGCCGACCACCGGCCAGCTGACCGAGATCGGCACGGTCACCAGGCGCAGCAGGACCGCGCCGAGTGCCAGGCCGAATCCGACCGCCAGGGACAGCCCCAGCACCACAGGCACGACCGTCTGCCACACCACCGACCACAGCAGCGTGCCGCGGCGGGTGCCCATGGCGACCAGGATCGCCAGCAGCCGGCGTCGCTCGCGCAGGTGCTCCAGCACGCCGACGAGCAGGCTCGCGCCGACCAGCAGAAGGGTGACCACGGCGCCGATGTAGAGCCCGCGCCGCACGTTGGCGAACCGGTTGGCCTCGTCCGTGCGAGTCAGGCGCCAGACGTTGCCCAGCGGGTCGGTTGCCGCGACCGTGTTGCGCACCCGCTCGACCACGTCGGAGTCGCCAGGGTCGATGCGCAGCGACACCCAGGCCTCCACCGGCCCGTACCGGGACAGGTCGGCTGCGCCTGGGGTGAGAAACAGGCTTGCCTGGCGATTGAAGCCGCCGGCGTCGCGGCGGCTGGGGACCTCGCGAACACTGCCCGGCACCGTCCACCGCAGTTGCCGCTCCGTGCCGACCAGGAGCCGATCGCCTGCGGCGACGACCTGCACATCGGCCGGGACACCCGGGCCGAGTTCGGATGTGAACACGTCGCCGTCCGCACAGCGTTCCAGCACGAGGGCCTCGGCCAGCGCCGCGCAGTCCGCCACGAAGACGCCGACCATTTGGTCTGGCTGATTGACCTTGGTGGCGACCGTGCCCAGGATGCCGGCCGCCGCGGTGACCCCCGGCACGGCCCGCAGACGCTGCGGGAGTTCTCTCCCGTCGACGTTTCTGACCTCAGCGACGAGGTCGGCCCGCGAGGTGTCGGCGCCGGTGTCGGTGCGGAAGTCGCCCTCCACGCCCGCGAAGAGCATCTGGAGCCCGATCGTGCCGGCGACGGCCACCGCTATCCCATTGACCATCCGGGCCGAGGTGGCGCTGTCGTGCTGGAGGCGGCGGATCGCCAGCTGCCAGGGCACCGCTCCACCCCGGATGCGGCGCACGACCAGGTCGATGACCCAGGGCAGCAGGGCCACCGCGCCGATCAGCAGCAGGACGGCGCCGGCTGCGATCTGGTACCTGTTGTCGACGGTGCTGGAGCGGATGTCGCCGAACAGTGGGTAGAGCGCGGCGAGGCCAAGCAGTGGCAGGATCAGCCGCCACCACAGCCGGCGGCGGGTGGTGCCGGCGCGGCGTGACACGCCGAGCGGCTCGATCACCACACTCCGCATCGCCACCATGGTCACCGTCACCGCCAGGGCCGGCACAGCCGCCGCTACCGCGAGGGCGAGGAGCGGGCTGGGGCGCAGGTCGGCGGCGTACAAGCTGACGTCCCAGAGGGTTGCCAGCGGCGCGACCTGGCGGCCGAGGAGGAAAAAGACCACGCCAGCCGCCAGGGACAGCAGCGCGGTGGCGAGTGCCTCGCCGCCGGCTATCCGGCGGGTCATGGGCTGGTCGGCACCGACCAGTCGCAGGGCGGCCAGGCGCCGGTCGCGCCGCTCGCCGCCGAAGCGCACGGCCGTGCCGATGAGCACCGCGATGGGCAGCAGGAGTACCACCGAGATGACCACGATGAGCAGAGAGAGCACCGGGCTGAACTCGGCGGTGCCGAACTCCCCGAACGCGGTGATGCGTTCATGGTTGCCCGGTCGCAGCTGGTCGCTGCCGAGGTAGTACGCCAGCTCCTGCGGGCCGGCCAGGCCAGCGGGGCCGATGGTGCCGACGACGCGGGCGCCGCCCAGCCGCGGTGCGAACAGGTCGGCGTCCTTCGAGGCCAGCAGAGCACGGAGCGCGGGGGAGACGACCACCTCACCGGGCTGGGGCAGCCGGGCGATGCCGGGTGGGACCGGTGCCCGCGGCCCCTCCGCACGCAGGAGGACCGCGTACACCGCCTGGTCGCGAAACGCCGCGTCGAACTGTTGCGCCACCAGCACTGTGTTGTCCGCGGGCGGGCGGTCGCCGATGGACTGCCAGTCGCGAGCATCGACCCGGGCCTGGCGGGCGTCGAGCGCACCGGGCACGGCGGCCGCGAGCAGCAGCGCGGCCACCCCGATGCCCATGGCGACAGCGGCCAGCAACGCGCGGGTCCACCCGTCGCGCCCGCCGGCGATCGCCAGGCGCGCGCCCAGCAGCAGGTCACCCATGGCGGGCACCCGTTAGGTCACGGACGCGGCCGTCACGAACCACGACCTCCCGGTCCGAGTACGACGCGACGCGCGCCTCGTGGGTCACCAGCACCACGGCGGCGTGCGACTCCCGGGCGGCTCGGGTCAGCAGGCGCATCACCCGCTCGCCGTTGAGCGAGTCGAGCGAGCCGGTCGGCTCGTCCGCGAAGATCACCCGCGGCTTGGTCACCAGGGCCCGCGCCACGGCCACCCGCTGGCCCTGGCCCCCGGAAACCTCGCCCGGCCGCTTGCGGGCCACGTCAGTCACCTCCAGCCGCTCCAGCCACTCCATGGCACGGCGCTCGGCCTCACGGCGGCGCACCCGCTCCATCCGCAGCGGCAGGGCCACGTTTTCCAGGCAGGTCAGCTCCGGTACGAGCTGGCCGAACTGGAACACGAAGCCGAACTGCCCCCGTCGCAGCGCGCTGCGCTCGCGGTCCGGCATCGTGGTGAGCTCGCGGCCCTCGTAACGCACCTGGCCGGAGTCGGGACGCACGATGCCGGCCAGGCAGTGCAGCAGCGTCGACTTACCCGAGCCGGACGGGCCCATCACGGCCAGCACCTCACCGGCGTTGACGCTCATCGAGGCTCCGTCGAGCGCCGGCGTCGCGCCGAACGCCTTGTGCAGGCCGTCGGCGACCAGCAGTTCAGCCACGGGACCGCACCTCTCGCGCCAGCTCGTCCAGCCGGGCCGCTGTCAGCTCCAGCCAGCGCAGGTCGGCTTCCAGGTGGAACAGGGCGTGGTCGCAGATCAGCTGTTCGGCGAGGTCACCCTCGTCCTTGCGGCGGGTCAGTTCACGCATCAGCCGCAGGTGTTCGGCGGTCTGGGTGTCGAGCAGGTCGGCGGCGGGCCGGTCGGTGAGCAGCGCCAGCACCACCTTGGTGTAGAGGACGGTCTGCAGGTACGGCTCGGGCTTCTCCGGCTGGGACAGCCAGCGACCGACGTCGGTGACGCCGGCGGAGGTGATCGCGTATCGCTTGCGCTCCGGCCCTTCGCCCGGCTCGATGCCGTCCACCTCAACGAGGCCGCTTTTCAGCAGGCGGGACAGGGTCGCGTAGACCTGCCCGTAGGGCAGGGGACGGGTCCGGCCGAACCGCTCGTCATAGGCGCGCTTGAGGTCATATCCATGCCTGGGGCTGGACTCGAGCAGCCCCAGGAAGGTCTGTCCAATCGACATGACGGGCACTATACATCATGGTGTATACACTCAACGTATACACGTGGCCGCTGAGCGCGGGAGCCTCACCACAGCCGTTTCAGGTCCAGCATCATGAACGCGCCGTCCGGGCTCCGCCAGGTCTGCACCGGCGACCGCGGATCCGAGTCGTACCGGTCGAAGAAGGATCCGCCGACGGTGCCACCTCTGGGGGACTCCCGCTCGATCGTCGCCGCGCGGCCGCTGCCTCGATCCCACACGACCCAGCGCTCGGCGATGCCGCCGATCGCGAGACGCCCGTCGAGGCTCGGGTTGAGGCCGCCCCTCTCCCTCAGGTCCAGATAGTTACCGCCGTTGAGATCCTGGAGCGCGGCGAAGCCACCGACGGTCCAGCCGGTGCACCACGCGGGTCCACATGCGACGGTGGATTCCATCTCGTCGTTGGCGCTCCACTTCAGCCGCTGACCGGTGGCGACCTCGATCAGGGTGCCGGTGCGCTCCGGCTCGCCGAAGGGGGTGCCGGGGTACTGGGAGGTGATCCACCCCGGGACGGTGGAGAGCCAGTAGCCGCGCGAGCCCGGCACGTCGGTGATCGGCCCGCCCGCCAGCGGTAGCCGGCGGATCACGACGTCGTCCTGACCCTGGCCGGGGCCGTACTGCTCCCAGATCATCGCGTCACCGGCCAGGACCACCCTCCCCGCGGTGGCGCTGGCCGGCAGGTCGGCCAGGCGGCGCGCCTCGCCGCCGGCCAGTGGCACCGACCAGGCCTCGCGCACCGTGTTGCCCTCTCGCCGGCCCTGCAGGAACCAGACCACGCGGTCGTCGGTGACCCGAGCCGTCGTTACCCGCGGCGCGTTCAGGCCGTCCGTCACCGACGCGGTGGCCACGGCGCGCACGGCTCCGGTGTCAGGGTTGAGGAACAGCGGGCCCGCCGCGCGACCATCGGGGATGACCAGCAGGTCGTCTCCGTCCGTGGTGTCCGCGACCCGGTAGGCCGAACCGTCTGGCAGTTCCGAGGGCAGCCGACGAACCGCGTCCGGCCACACCACCTCGGGGCCGGCGAGCCGCGCGAAGTCGGGGATGCGATCGGGCGAGACTACGGGCGCGAGGCCGTTGCGGGACTCCGGCCGCGTCACGGCCACCGCGGTCACCGTGCCGCAGACCACGACGGCGACTGCGGCTGCCGCTACCTGAGCGACCCAGCCGGACCGCCGTCGCGGCTGGAACGCGCGTTCCGCGCGGGCCACGATCCGGGTCAGGTCGGGCGGGGGTACCGGCTGTGTGGCGATGTGGCTCCGGACGGCGGCTCGCACCCGCTCGTCCCGGTCGTCCTGTGACTCAGTCTTCATCGAGGTGCTCCCTCAGGGTCGCGAGCGCGCGGTGGAGTAGGGATTTCACCGTGCCGGGGCGGCAGCCGAGCGCCTCGGCGATCGCCACCTCGGGCAAGTCGAGATAGAAGCGGAAGAACACCGCCGCGCGCTGGCGGCGGTTGAGCGCCAGCAGCGCCTGGCGCACGGCGGCGCCGTCCTCCGTCGAGGGCGAGGACTCCGGCGGCGAGCCGCGGGCCACGTGCCGGCGGGCCACCACGAGGCGCCGCCACCACGACCGGGACCGGTTGACCACCACCGTGTGTAACCAGCTCTCCGGGTCCCGGACCGTGGGCCAGCGCCGGTACAGCTCGACGAACGCCTCCTGCACGATGTCTTCGGCCGTCGCCATGCTGTCGGTGATCACGTACGCCAGTCGGATCATGCCGTCGTAATGCGTCCGATACACCGCGCCGAAATCGTCCAAGGCGCTCCCGCCCGTTAGGGGCTCCTCTACTGCGGACCGTGTCACGCTACCTGGTCGCGCCAGCCACCCGATCGGTTCCATCCGTTCGCGGCCGGGATACGGCGACGTTTTGGAAGCCTGGTAAACCCTCAGCCGGCGAGTACGACATCGGGCTCCGCTACAGCAACGGACCCAACCATGCGATCCAGTACCGGGTGGACGCCGCCGACACCGGCCACGTCAACCTCGACCTGATCTCGATACGCAAGCCAGGGGAGCGGGTGGTGCTGTTCGACGGCGGTGACCTGTCGCAGTGGCAGCACACCGACGGGCGGATGGCGAGCTGGCCACGTGTGGCCGATGGTGCGATGGAGGTCCGCAACGGCGACCTGCGTACCAATGTGGATCGCCCTAGACTCTGAACGGTGGACTTGACGGCTGGTCTTTTCGCCTGGGCCTTCGAAATCTGGCCGTCCTACACGTCCGCCATCGTCCTCGCGTCCCTGTTGATAAGCCTGCTGTTCGCGCCGCTGATCGTAGTGGAGGTGCGGCAGGAGGCGCGGCGGATGCGTCACGCCCGGCGGTACCGGACGGGCGATCGGCAGCTCGACCGGGCGTTCATGCTCAGGGACGTGTTCACCGGCCCTCTACTCGCGCTGAAGGCGTTCAGGGGCCTCCTCCAGGCGTCAGCGGCGGTCCTGGTGTTCGTGACGGTGATGGGCTTTTCCCAGCTAGACCCGGACAACGGCGGCGGTCCCCGCTATCTGGAGCAGGACACGGCGCTGTGGCTCCGGCTTCGGGACACCGGCGGCGAGCTGCCGCTCGGCCGGGTCGATCTCGCGCGCAGCGCCTATTCGGCCCTTCAGGAGGACGGATTCGGGGCGGCCGTCGCGCATTCGGTCATTCCGCTTGCCCTCATGGCGCTTTACCTGGTGCGGCTCATCCGTTTCGGGGCACCCGACGGAATGGCGGTCCGGATCGTGATCGCACTGGCGATTTCGCTGCTCACCCCGGGGGCGTTCGTGCTGTATCTCATCACCGTTCTCGTAGCCAACACCGGCGTGATGCTGATCGCGCGCAGGACACCGGCCGGTGGCGTATTCGTCGGCCGGAGCTGACGATGGCGACACCGCATCCGTTTCCCCCGCTCACCTACGCGGACGTGTTCGCCCTCGCCGTGCAGGCGTCGGCTCCGGTGCTCGGTGTGGTGGCGCTTGTGTACGCGTACGATCTCGCGCCTCCCGACGCCCTCGCGATCCTCGCCGTCTCCGTGCTGGCGGCCGTCCTCATTAGACCGTTCACCGCCAGGCGCCTGATCGCCGCCGGCCGGCTCGTGCGGATGGGCCCGGAGTACGATGAGGCGGCCGCACTCGCCCCCGCCGAGCGGGGAGCGGCGTTCGCGCGGCTCAACAGCGAGCGCGGCCGTTGCCTCCAGGCACTCGCGTGGGCGACGGCAGTGCGCTTCGCCGGTCTCGCAGCGGTGGCGCTCGTCGTGCTCTTCCTGCGGATCGAGCCGCTGGAGACCGGGCTGACACACCAGCGAACGTGGTTTCTGGCGTTCCTGTGGGCGCTCACCGCACGCGCCTGGCATCAGATCGTGCGCAACTTCCCGCCCGGGTGGCTCCGCTTCTTCGGCGCGATGGCCCTGGGCGTCTTCCTGCCCGCTCCAGCAGTGCTCTACCTGGTGACGACCGGTGCGGCCGCGACCGCCGAGGTCATGTTTCTGCCCGGACGCCAGTGATGGCCGAGGGTACGGGGGACCCCACGCGCCGGCAGGAACCGGACGCCTTGGACGAGCAGGACACCGGCACCTTCGAGGAGGTGAACCGCAAGCGGGAGTGGGACCCGCACTGGGCATGGGCGTTCTTCCGGGCGGCGAGCATCCGCGCCGCCATCTACACCGCGGTCGTCGTCGCGGCGTCAGGTATGGAGCTGCGTTCGCGCTATCACGTATCGGTGGCCGCGGGCGTAACCGTGTTCGCGTTCGGCGAAGGCGTGATCCGCCGGCTGGGCGGCTTTCCGCGGCGGTTCTCGCATCGCCGGTTCACCAGTGCCTGCGGCACTTTCGGGGCGGTCCTGCCGCCGGGTGTCCCGATGGCGCTGGGGCTTCTGGCGTGCGTGGCCATGAGCGTCCTCACGTACGCCACTGTCGAGTCGGTCGCCCCAGACGTCACATTGTGGGCCGGTCTCGTGCCGGAGGTGCTGTTCGCCGGCGCCCTGGCTGGCCTACTGGTGCTGACGGTCGAGAGCAGCCTGGAGTACCTCCTGGGTGGGCTGGCCGGCCTGCTGGCGAGCCGGGTCGCCGAGGGCCGCGGCGTCATCCTGGCCCTGCTCGTTTTCCTGCTGATCTCCGTCGGCACGGCGCTGGTCCTGCGCCGGGCGCCGGATGGCCTTCTGGGGGCGGAGTTCGCCTGCGGCGGTCAGCTCGGGTACCTGTGGTATCTGGCCGACACAGCGGGCGCCGCCGACATCGTGTCGACGACCGGCCTCGTCAACGCCGTCCTGGCGCTCGGGACTCTGCGGGTCTACTTCGCCCTGAGCACGCTTTCGCAGCCGCTCAAGTTCGTCTCCGTGTCGACGATGATCCTCGGCCTCTACGTTCTTCACGGTCCCCGGTAGGCGGGGGTAGGACGTCGTCGACGGTGATGTTGACGGTGACATGCTGGAGGTCGAGAGTGTCGCGCAGGTCGGCGATGACGCGGCGTTGAACCTGGCGGGCGAGGTGGTCGATCGACTGTCCGTGGGTGACGGTGAGTGCGAGATCGACGACTGCGGTGCCGCCCATGACGCCGGCGGCGGCGTGCGGGTGGCGATGCTGGCGGGTGTCGGCTTCGGCGGCGCGGGCCGTGGCGGTGCTGCGTCCGAAGGCGATGCGGACCCCGGGGACCCGAAGCGCGGCCTGGCGGGCGATGATCGCGATGACCCTGGCGGCCACCTTGATCGCACCGGCGTCGGCCTGGCGCAGGGTGTACCACATGTCGTGGGTGAGCCGGTCGATGTGACGCATGACGGCGGCGAGGATGCCGGTTGGGGTCGTGACCGGCTGCTCGGCCAGTTGCCGGACGGGAGCCCACACGTCGGCGAGCTCGATGAGTGCCGCCTGGCAGTGGGGGCAGTGAGTCTGGTGCTCGTCGCGCTCGGCCGCCCGGCCCTCGGCGACCTGCTCGAGGAGGTTGTCGACGTCGATCCCGCAGGGCACCTGCCGCTGCGTCAGATCAAGAGGGCCGTCGGGCGGTGTGGTTTGCGGTGTTCCGGCGGTCATCGTGCTCACCTCCAATCCTGCAGCAGTGAGGCCAGTGTGCGCCGTGCGCGGTGAAGATGGCTACGGACGGCCGGGACGCTGGTGCCGGTCACCTCGGCGATGTCGGCGTAGCTGAGGTCCTCGAACTGGTAAAGGACGAGAGCGACGCGCTGCGGACCGGGCAGGGTGGTGATGGCGCGGGCGACCGCGTCGGCGGCGGCGCTGCGTTCGACCTGCTCGGGAGGTCCACCGTTGCGCGCGGCCGGTTCCGGCTGCGCGTCGAGCGGAAACGCGGTCCTGGTTCGGTTGATGCGGTTGAGGCTTCTGGTGGTCACGATCCGGTAGAGCCAGGTGGAGAACGCCGCGTCGCTCCGGAAGGCCGGCAGCGCCTGCCAGGCGGCGATGAGGGCCTCCTGTGTGACGTCCTCCGCGTCGTGGTGGTTGCCCAGCATCCGTAGCGCCACCCGGTAGGCGCGGGCAGCGTGGCGCGCGACCAGTTCTTCGTAGGCGTCGAGGAAGCCGTCTCGCGCCCGGCGAACGAGGTAGGCGTCGTCGACGGTGTCCACGGTGCCCTCCCTTGGTGGGCTCGGCTCTGCTCACCGCTGTCAGCCGCGCGCTCAGATCGCCCGCGGAGCGTCGGTGTGGGATCGGTGGGCTACGAGTTACCCGAATGGACGGGCTGAGACCTCGAATTCGAAAGAATCTTGGGCATTTGTGCGATGTCCACGCCGGGCCGGTGTCTAACTGGGTACGAACGACAAAGCGATGACCGCGTTGGCTGGTCATCCCCAGCGAAGGAGCCCTCCTGATGACCCAGACCGCTGTGACCAGTGGCGAAAAGGCGGTTTCCGGTGCCAACCGGAACGTGGAGTCGATGCCGGCGCGGCAAGACCGGCTGAACACCGAGGAAGGCAGGATCAGCGTCGCGGAAGGCGTGGTGCAGAAGATCGCCGGCGTGGCATGCCGGGAGGTGGCCGGCGTGCACGCGATGGGCACCAGCGGCACCCGGGCGTTCAACGCGCTGCGGGAGCGGATCCCGGGCAGCGCCGGCCCCAACGTGGCGCAGGGCGTCGGCGTCGAGGTCGGCGAAAGCGAGGCCGCAGTCGACCTGCAGATCGTCGTGGAGTACGGCGTGAGCATCGCCGAGGTGGGTCGCTCCATCCAGCGCAACGTCAAGCAGTCAATCGAGCGGATGACCAGCCTGAGCGTGGTGGAGGTCAACGTCAGCGTCGATGACGTGTACCTGCCCGGTACAGAAGAAGACCAGCCCGAGTCGCGGGTGTCGTGAGCCGTTCGATTCCCGTGGCGGCGGTCAGCGACGCGGTCGTCGACGGCGTCGACGTCGACGCCGTGGCCACCGCGGTGCGCGGCTGCCCAGGCGTGCTGGACCTGTACGGAGGTCCACCGCAGTTGATCGCCACGTACCTGCCCGGTCGCCGCGTCGAGGGGGTACGGGTCGACCGGTGGGCCGTCGCGGTGCAGGTGCGGGCGCGGTGGGGTGCGGCCGTGTCCGACCTGTCGGCGCAGATCCGGGCCGCGCTCAGGCCCCTCGCCGGGGGCAGGCGAATCGACATCGTGTGGGCCGACGTGGCGGATCCACCGCCCCTGTCAGCCGCGCCAGCAACCACCTCTGGTGCCAGGTCGGCGCCGGAAAGGCGGGGTTCGTGGACGAGGCCGAACGCCTACACCGGGCGCGTCGACGACAATTCATCCGAACCCACCATCCCGACCGGGGCGGCGACCCGGCCGCCTTCATCATCGGCCTAGCGCACCTGGACCGGGTCGGGCCCGGCGAGCGCAACGCCGATCGCGTCCGGGTGGTGGTCATCGCCCGCCGGCCGATCATGGTGCGGATCTGGCGGGCTCTGCGCGGCCGGCGCGGCCCACCAAGGGTGCACTGAGCGCCGTGCTATTGATCGACACCGACAACTGCTCCGGCAGTCTGGATGTGAGCTGACATGATCGGAAAACTCTCTGGTACCGCAGTCGGTATGACACTGGGCTTTGCCCTGGCCTTCGGCAGCTTCAGTCAAATGTTGATCGTGGCCGTGTTCGGTGCGATCGGTTTCGGCATAGCCAAGGTCTTCGCCGGCGACGTCGACCTGGCCCCGTACCTGTCCGGCCGGCGGGGCGAGCGGTGACGACCGGCCTGGTCAACGACGTGGCCGGGACCACGCCGCCGGCGACCGCCCGAGACACCGACGAACCGTCCGGAACGATCACCATCAGCGACGCGGTGGTGGCGAAGCTGGCCTCGCGCGCGGTGCTTGAAGTGCCCGCCGCCGGTGGCGCCACCCCACGGGTACTCGGCCGGGCCGTACCCGGCGCAGGGCACCTGGGCATCCGCGAGACCAGCCTGACCACCGCGCCGAAGGCCTCCGCCGACGTGGACGGGTCCCTCGCCCGCGTCGAGGTCACGATCAGCGTGCGATGGCCGATGTCCATCCGGCAGGTCACCGAGCAGGTCCGTGGCCACGTGCGCGAGCGGGTGCACGCGCTGACCGGGCTGACCGTCGCCGAGGTGCGCGTGACCGTCACCGACCTGGTGACCCACGCCGCGCCGACCGGCCGGGTCCGGTAGCCGAGGAGGCACTGGCATGAGAAACGTCAACCGCCTGATGGCCTTTGTGCTGAGCCTGGCCGTGATCGTGGCCGGCGTGACAGTCGTGGTCGAGGTGATCGCCGAACGTGCTGGGGCCGGCCCGGCCATGCTGGACTGGCCCGCCCTCTATCGGTGGGCGCAGCGCACCACCTGGGGGGCGGCACCGGTGCGGCTCATCAGTTGCCTGCTCGCCCTTGGCGGCCTGGCGCTGCTGCTGGCGCAGCTGGCGCCGCGCCGCCCCGACCGGTTGGCCCTGCACAGCGACGACACCGCCACCGACGCGGCCGTCAGCCGCCGCGGCCTGACCCGAGCCGTCCGCAGCGCCGTCACCAGCGTCGATGGGATCGCCGACGCCAGGGTCAAGATCCGCCGCCGCCGGATCCAGGTCCGAGCCCGGACACCGATGAGCGAGCCCTCCCACATCGCCGAGGTACGCGACACCACGACGGTGGCCGCCCGGCAACGCGTGGACTCCCTGACGCTCGAGAAGCCGCCCGCGCTTTCCGTGCGGGTATCGCCTAAGGAGCGCTGATGCACGCCGACCGCACCAACCGCGCCCTACTGGCGCTGCTCGGGCTGCTGCTGTTCGCCGGCGGCGCCGCCGGTCTCCTCGCCGGGGCCGAGGCCTTCGGTGATGACCTCGACCGCCGTAACCTGCTGGACAATCCCGTCGCCAGGTTCGTCGGCGACAACAGCGCCTGGTTCTGGCCCGTCACGGCACTGACCGCCGCCATCCTCGCCCTGCTGGCGCTGCGCTGGCTCATCGCCGTGCTCAGCCCCGCCCCCCGCGCCGCGGACATCGTCATCCCCGGTGACCGCTCCGCGGGACGCACCACCCTGCGCTCAGGCGCGCTGAGCGACGCGCTCGCGACCGAGCTGGAGACCTACCGAGGTGTACACGACGCCCGGGTCCGGGTATCCGGCACACCCACCGCCCCAAGCCTCGACGTCACCGTCCGCACGACCGAAGACGCCGACCTGGCGCGGCTGCGTCACCGCATCGAGACCGAAGCACTAACTCACGCTCGACAGGCACTCGACACCCCGCGGCTGCCGATCCGCCTCGACCTCACCACCACCGACCACCGATCCAGCCGGGTCAGCTGACAGCTCACACGGTGCCGCCGTCTTCGCCGGCATCTGAGTGGAGCTTCGCGAAGAGTTGGCGGATGTCGCCGACGAGCAGATCGGGTGCGTCGTGGGCGGCGTAGTGCCCGCCGCGGTCGTGGTGGTTCCAGGAAATGATGTTGGTGTGCTGGTGTTCGGCGAAGGCCCGACGGGGGAGTCGGAGAGCGCGTGCGCGAGGGTCTGGGGCTGCTGGCCGTGCACCGCACCGTACGACGCTTCGTCGGCCGCGTACCGCTGAAAGGCTTCCAGCGCCGCCTCGTCCCGCGGCGAGAGGCCAGCCAGCCAGGCTGGATCGTCGTCCGGGGGCGGCGACCAGGCCTGGCAGACATGCGCGCCGATCATGTGATCCGGCGCGACCCGGCCGAGCTCCAGCGAGATGACCGAACCCCAATTGTTTCTGGCCTTGCGCTCGGTCGGCCCGGTGCTGAAGTACGCTGCCGCTTCCAGCCACACCCCAACACGGGAGTGACGTGCGGGCGCCCGTCCGGACGGACCGTCGACAACCAGTACAGCGGAGCGTCCCGCAGCCCTGCGCATGCCGTTGCCCATGGTGTTGGTGTCGCACCGTCGCTGCTGAACGCACCCAGTTCGGACGCGGTCACAGGGGAGAATGAAGTGAGCATTGCTTCCTCCGGCCCAACTACATACGCGAATGCGTGGCGAGTGGGCGGGGGCTGGGCCCGGGCCGAGACGCGACCCCCGACGCGGAGGCGCTACAGGCTCGACGAGCCGCGCATTCGTCGCCGCGCGGCTAGCTGGCATGCTACTCCCGCGTCTGGTGGGTAACGCCACGCGAACTGGGCCAACTCTCTGCGGACCATGTCGGCGACTTTCGGCGCTGGGCCGGGGTGCAGGCGTCAGCAATTTTGATGCCCGCCGCATCGCACATGGCACAATCTGCCCGGTGCAGATCGGGATGCTCGGATCGTTCGAGGTTCGCACGGACGACGGCGTCCTCGTCGACGTGCCGGGCGCGCGACTGCGCGGGCTGTTGATCGCCCTCGCCCTCGAGCCTGGTCGCGTGGTCCCAAAGGCAAGCCTCGTCGACTGGATCTGGGGTGAACACCCGCCCGCCGACGCGACGAATGCCCTGCACCGCTTGGTCTCCCGGCTGCGCAAGGCACTGCCGGAGGGATCGATCGAGGGGCAGACGGACGGCTACCGGTTGGCGGTTGAGCCCCAGGCCGTGGACGCCGTGCGGTTCGAACGCCTCATCACCGCGGGCCAGGTGCGCAATGACGACTCTTCAGGGCGGTTACGGCAGCTGCGCGAGGCCCTCGCACTGTGGCGCGGTGCGGCCATGCAGGACGTCGGTCTGCCGGACAGTGCGGCGTTCAACGCGGCGGTCACCCGGCTCGAGAGGCTGCGCCTGACAGCCATGGAGGATCGGTTCGATGCGGAGATCAGCCTTGGCCACGGTGCGGAGCTGGTCACCGAGCTGACCGACCTGGTGGCCGCGCACCCGGTGCGGGAACGGCTTGTCGCCGCGCTGATGCGTGCCCTCGTGGCGGCCGGTCGCGGCAACGAGGCGTTGGTGGTGTACGAGCGGACGAGAGAGGCGCTGGCCGACGCGCTGGGCGTCGACCCCTCACCGGAGTTGTCCGCGCTGCACGTCGCGCTACTGCGGGGTGAGGTGGGGCGGCGGGAGCAGGAGCGCAGCACCAACCTGCGTGCCGAGCTGACCAGCTTCGTCGGCAGGGACGCTGATGCCGCTGTGGTCCGCGAACTCGTCGCCGAACATCGGCTGACCACCCTGATCGGGCCGGGCGGCTCGGGGAAGACCAGGCTGGCCATGGAGACCGCGCGCGCATTGCTCGGCGACCTGCCGGACGGGGCCTGGCTGGTGGAGCTCGCGCCCATCGGCGCGGACGGTGACGTGGCGCAGGCGACGCTAGCCGGGCTCGGCCTGCGGGACGCTCTGCTCGGCGAGGGCTCGAACGCGGAGCCGACGGAGCGACTCATCGCCGCGATCCGCGAGCGGGAGACGCTGCTGATTCTGGACAACTGTGAACACGTGATCGAGTCGGCGGCAAAGTTGGCCGATCGCCTGCTCGGGGAGTGCCGGCGGCTGCGGATCCTGGCGACGAGCAGAGAACCGCTCGGCATCACCGGTGAGGCGCTGTGGCTGGTCGAGCCGCTGGCCTTGCCGGAGGGCGACGCCGGCCCGGGCGAGATCGCGTCCGCGCCGGCCGTCCGGTTGCTGCGGGACCGGGGGGGCGCGGTGCGCAAGGATCTCGCGGTCGACGCTCACGCGTTGTCGACGATGGTGCGGATCTGCCGGGCGCTGGACGGGATGCCGCTGGCGATCGAGCTGGCCGCGGCCAGGTTGCGCACCATGTCCCTCGATCAGCTGGCCAACCGGCTCGATGACCGGTTCCGGCTGCTGACCGGGGGGAGCCGCACCGCGTTGCCGCGGCACCGGACGCTGCGCGCGGTGGTTGACTGGAGCTGGGAGTTGCTGACCGACGCCGAACGGGTGGTCCTGCGCAGGCTCTCGGTGTTTTCGGGCGGGGCGAGCCTGGAAGCGTCCGAGCGGGTCTGTGCTGGCGACGCGGTCGAGCAGGAGCAGGTGCTGGAGCTGCTCACCGCTCTGGCCGAGAAGTCGCTGCTGCTTCCCGAGGGCGACGGCGCACCGCGATACCGGATGCTCGGCACGATCAAGGAGTACGCCGCGCACCGGCTCGCGGAAGCCAGCGAATCGGACCTGGCGCGCCATGCGCATCTCGCCTACTTCACCGAACTCGCCGAGACCGCCGAGCCGCAGCTGCGCCGCGCCGAGCAATTGCACTGGCTAGCCACGCTCGAGGCCGAGCACGACAACATCGGCGCCGCGGTGCGTGGCGCGATCGCCGCGGGCGAGGCGCAGGCAGCGATGCGACTCGCGGCCGCCGCCGGCTGGTACTGGTGGCTGAGCGGGCGCAAGGCTGAGGGCAACGAGCTGCTCACCGCGGCCACCACCGTTCCCGGCGAGGTGACCGATGACGTCCGGGCCTGGGTGTACGCCCTCATCTCGACGTTCGTGAGCTCCGGGCTGGGCGACGTGCACGTGGCGGCGGAGTGGATCCACAAGGCGTACCGGCTCAGCCAGCGCAGTCAGCACCATCACCCGGCCCTGGTGCTGGTCGTCCCGCTGGAACGCATGTTGCAGACGCCGGACGCGTTGTCCGCTTGGGAACCATTGCTGGACGACAAGGACCCCTGGGTACGGGCGCTGACCCGGCTGCATCTCGGCAAGATGCGGATCATGCTCGGCCAGGGCGGGCTGGATGCGGACGCGTATCTCGAGACGGCGCTTGCCGAGTTCCGGGCGCTCGGCGAACGGTGGGGGATCTCGTTCGCCCTGACCGAACTGGCGGAACGAATCGCCACGCGCGGCGAGTTCGCCGGCGCGTGCGAGCACTACGAAGAGGCGATCGCGGTCGTCACCGAGGTCGGTGCCATCGAGGACGTCATCGGGCTGCGGTCGCGACAGGCTCAGCTGTACTGGCTGCTGGGCGACAAGGACGCCAGCGCGGCTGCCATGGCCGAGGCGCAACGATGCGCGGAACGGGCCACCTGGCCGGGCACGCTGGTTGTGCTGGCCCTGTCGAAGGCGGCACTCGCTCGCTGGAACGGCAACGCCGAGGAGGCACAGCAGCAACTCGGCGTCGCGACGACCATCCTGGGCGACGAAGCGAAACAAGCGAACATCCGCGCGATAACACACGACCTGCTCGGCTACCTTGCCTACGATCTCAACGAGGCCCGTACTCACCGTGCGGCGGCCTACCAGGCGGCGGCCGAGGCGGGGCACGCGCCCCTGACCGCGCAGGTACTCGTCGGTGTCGCGGACCTGGCGCTGCGCCAAGACCAGTACGAGCGGGCCGCGCGGCTGCTCGCGGCGAGCGCCGGCGTGCGCGGACTGCCCGATCGCTCCCACCCGGACGCGGCCCGGATCGAGCGGGCCGCTCGGAGCAGCCTCGGCGACGCGGGGTTTGCCGAGGCGACTCGCGAGGGCACGGAGACGAGCTGGTCTGAACTGGTCGAGGTCACGCTCGCTTCGTGAGCGTCGGGCGTCGAGGTGTCACCCAAGAACCAGCGGCATGAGCAGGCGGCACGCGGCTGACGTCTACGCCACGCGCAGGGCGCCGGACCGCCGGCCAGCGAGTCGGCCCAGCGCCGCCGCGGTTGCGTCGTCGGCAGGCAGGTAGGTAACGAGCTGCTGCTGGTCGGCGTCTGGCAGTGCCAGGCTCTCGTACGCCAGCCGCAGCTCGCCGGCCGTCGGGTGGTGCAGCCGCTCCACGCCGCTGCGCGGCTCGCCGCCGGTGACCCGCCGGTACCGGTCGCTGAACGCCGCTCCCGCGGTGACCGTCAGCTCGTCGATGAGCTCGCGAACGTGCGGGTCAGCGGGGCCGAACTCCGCCTTCAGCGCGGCGGCGCGGGCGTCCGCGACAAGCTCCCATTCCGGGTACGTCGAGCGGGCCCGTTCATCCGTGAAGGCGAACCGGATCAGGTTGGGCGGATCTTCGTCCAGCAGCCCGAGCGGGCCGGCGAGCCGCTCGTACCCGGTGGTGAACGCCAGCACGTCACCCAGCCGATTCACCACATATGCCGGGGTGGGCTCGAGCCTGTCGAGCAGCGCACGCACCGTCGGGCGGACCGTCACGGCCGGCGGCTGAACCTCGTGGCAGGGGAACGCGCCGTCGGCCGCCTTGGCCAGGACACGCATCCGGACACGCTCGCTGGTGGTGAGGTGGAGCGCGTCGGCGAGGGCACCGAGCACCTGGCTCGACGGGTGCCGATCGCGGCCCTGTTCGAGCCGCGTGAGGTACTCCACACTGATCCCGGCGAGAGTCGCCAGCTCGGCTCGGCGTAGGCCGGGCGTGCGGCGACGGGACCCGGCCGGCAGCCCCACCGCGGACGGCGTGAGGGCTTCCCGGCGTTCACGCAGATACGTACCCAACTCGTTGTCGCTCATCGCCACTCCACGCTACCCGGGCGCGGCGACGCATAGCGTGGCCCTGGGAAGGCCACTCTAACGGCGGCCTCCCTACGCGGGCTGCGCACCGGCAGCGTGGGGTGCATGGACATGGGACTTGAAGGTCGTACGGTCGTCGTCACCGGAGCCTCGGGCGGGATCGGCCGCGCCATCGCGCGCGGATTCGCCGCCGAGGGCGCCAGCGTCGTGCTCACATACTCGACGTCGTCCGCGGAGGCGGAGAAGGTCGCCGCCGAGGTCGGCGACCGGGCGCTGGTCATCCGGTACGACATGAGCAAGGAGCAGGACGCGGCGGCGCTGGTGTCGGCCGCACTGGAGTGGACCGGGCGACTGGACGTGCTGGTCAACAACGCGGTTGTCTGGGGCAGTACCGGGGCGCCCGAGGGCCCGTTCGAGCGGGTGCCGGACACCGAATGGGTAGCGACGCTGCGGGCCAATGTCGAAGGCGCACTGCGGCTGTCCCGGGCGGTCGCACCGATCATGCGGGAAAGCCGCTTCGGCCGGCTGGTACACATCTCCTCGACTATCGCCGCTGACGGCATGGCGGGCGGGGAGTACTACGCCGCGGCGAAGGCCGCGCTGCACGGTTTCAGCCGTTCGGCCGCGCGCTCGCTCGGCCGGGACGGCGACATTCTGTCCAATGTGGTTCTGCCCGGTCTCACGCGCACCGACACCAACGCGCAGATCGTCGAGGCGGCCGGCGAGCAGTACGGCTCGCTGGCCGCGCTGGGCCGGCTGCTGGACGCCGATGAGGTCGCGGGCGCGGTCGTCTACCTCGGCTCGGCGGCGAACACCGGCATCACCGGTCAGGCCATCACCGTCAACGGCGGGGCGTAACACAAGCGTCCAACGTGTCCTGAGCGGTGCCGGGTCCACCACGCTGGGGGCCGGCGCGGCGTGAGTAACGCGTCAGCGAGGTGAAAGCGGGCGCACGTATGCTGCGCCCGCTGGTACCGCCGCGGAGACTCCGCGCCCCGCGTACCCGCCATGATCGAATAGGAAGTGAAGCGGGCGTGATTCGGGTGCTGCTGGCCGAGGATGTGCGCATGCTGCGGGATGCACTGGTCGGAGTGCTGCGCCTCGCCGACGACATCGAAGTGGTCGGTGCGGTCGAGGCTGGCGACGCGATCGTCACGACCGCGCTGCGGGTACGCCCCGACGTGGCGGTGATCGACATCGAGCTGCCCGGGCTCGACGGGATCAGCGCGGCCGCCCAACTACACCAGTGGCTGCCAGACTGCAGGACGTTGATTCTTACCGGCGTCGCCCGTCCGGGTACGCTGCGCCGCGCGTTGGCGGCCAAGGTGGCCGGCTTCATGGGAAAGGACGCCGCCCCGGAGGAACTGGTCGAGGCGGTGCGCACAATTGCCGCGGGCGGTCGGATCCTCGATCCGCAGCTGGCGTTCGCGGCGCTGGACGTCGCCGGAAACCCCCTGACCGAACGCGAGTGTGACGTGCTGCGGCTGACCGCGTCCGGTGCCGAACCGACCGAGGTCGCGACCCGGCTGGGTCTGTCGTACGGCACGGTGCGCAACTACCTCGCCGCGGCGGTCACCAAGCTGGGTGCCCGCAACCGCGTCGACGCGATCCGGATCGCCAGCGAGGCCGGCTGGCTGTGAGTTAGACGGCGACGGCCACCGTAGCGCTGGACAACCTCACCTCGGCCCCGGCGGTGCGGATCTCGGCGACGAGGGTGAACCGGTCGCGCTGCCGGTCGATGCTCAATCGGCCGCCAGCCTCGCGGACCCGCGTCAGGAGGTTGGCCAATCCGTTGCCTGCCGTCACGTCCGGCCTACCGGATTGGACGCCGTCGTTGGTGACCCGCAGCCGGATGCCGCCGGGCATCGGGCTGGTCTCGATCTCGCAGGTCGTGGCGCGGGCGTGGCGTACGACGTTGGTGACGGCCTCGCGCAGGACGATCGCGAGCGGCGATTCGACAGAAGGCCCGGGCGTGGCGCGCAGCTCGACCGCGACGCGGGTTCCGGCGGCGGCGAGCATCGAGCGTGCGCTCTCCACCTCCTCGGTGAACGAGAGCCCGGTCGGCTCCGCGGTGATCGACCGCAGAGAGTTCAGCGCCTCCTCGGCGACCTGGTCAGCCTCGGCCAGTTGGATACGCGCCGCATCAGGATCGGTCCCGGCCAACCGCCCGCCGAGCTCGGCCTTGAGCGCGATCGCGGAGAGCTGAAAGCCGAGCAGGTCATGGGTGTCGCGGGCGATCCGGAGCCGTTCGCGCAGCACCGCGAGTCGGGCCAGCTCTCGGCGGGCGGCGACCAGCTGCTCGGCCGCGACCGGGAGGCGGCACAGCGCGGCGACCGCGACCATGGCGAGGAATGCCCAGGGCACGGACAGGAGCGTCCAGAGCAGAGCCTGCGGCGGATTGTCGAGGAAATCGACTCCGAATCTGTGCAGCTCCACGAGCGCTGTGCCCAGAACCAACCCGCTAGCGACGGCCCAGGCCCACGGCCGGCGTACGTGGAAGAGCACAACACCGCCGACTGGACCCGCGTACTCGGGTGCCGGAACGGTGGGGCTCCCGATGGCCGCGATCGAGCAGACGAGCAGGATCTGCAGGGTCAGCGTCCACCGCCACCGTGGCGGCGCGTTGCCGGCGCGCGGCCGGACATGGTGCAGTTGCAGCAGGCTCAGCGGCACGATCAGCGCAAGGACGCAGGCCAGCCGCGGCATGGAGAGGGGGTCGTAAAAGTCCCATCCTCCGCTCGCTCGCGCGAGGGTGGTGACGAGGAGATCCACTTCGAGTACGGCCATGATGCCCCATGCCAGCCATGGCGCGGCGGATACCGGTCGCGGGCCGCGTGCGCCGCTCGAACGGTGCGGCTGGACCGGTATCCGCACGTCGACTCCGCCCATGGTGCCCGGACCGGGCCCGACCCGGAGCCGGCCCCCGAGCTGCTCGACCTCCTCGGCGAAGCCATCGAGAGCCAGCGCGCCGGGTTCGCCGCCGGTGAAGCTCACGCACATCCGCGCTGAGCCGTCCAGCTCGATCCGGCAGCGCCGCGGTGGTACCCCTCGCAGCGCGTCGACCACCACGCGCCGCAGGATCGTCCCGAGTAGGGCATCGACCGGCCTGGGCAGCCGGTCCGGCACGGACCCGACGATCACCTCGACGCCGGTGGCCGTGAGCACGGTGTGGGCGGCGGCGACCTCGCCGGCCAGCGAGCGGTCGCGGTAGTCGTCGGCGACCGTCCGGACCTGGGCCAGCGCCTCCCGGGCCCCGGCGGCCACCGCCCGGGCCCGCTCGCGGTTCTGGCTGGCCTCGCCGCCGGTGCTCCGGCACGTCGCGATGATGGACGCCAACCGCCCGCCCACCACGTCCTGCAGGCGGCGGGCGATACGCAGCCGCTCGCGCGCCACCTCCAGCGAGGCACTGGCGGTTCGCGCGGCGTGCAGATCCCGGACCAGCGCACTCAGACGGGACATGCCGAACAGCAGCAACCCGTTGGCGGTCGCCGCGATGGCGGTATAGGCCGCGCGCACGGTCAGACCGCTGCCATCGGCGTCCACCAGGCCCGGATCGACCGCGACCCGGACGGCCACGTCGCCGAGCACCACCAGAGCCGCAAACACCCAGGAGAACCAGCCGGTGAAGGTGAGGAGCACGGCGGCGATGACGAATGCCGCCGGCGGGTCCCAGATACCGCCGAACACGAAGTAGGGCCCAAAGGCCAGCAGCGCCTGCACCGCCAGCAGCGCGCCAGCGCGGGAACGGGACGGACGGCGGAACGCGAACAGGATCTGCACGGCGCCGAGCGCCACGATGACGCCGGCGCCCAGCACCCGCTCGGCGAGATCGAAACCCGGGTCGTAGCCGCCCCAGGGAACGACGTTCGTGATGCGGTACGCGGAGTAGATCACGACACACAGCACGATCGGGATCGTCGCGAGCCGTACCGGCCTACCGCCGACCGGAAACACGGGCACGATCCCTCCTCGACCGATGTGCAATCTGCACGGCCGGCCGTGCATTGTGCGCGGGCGGGTTCGTGCGCCAGACACTACCGCGCGCCCTTCGGCTCTGTGAGCGTTTACGCAGGCCAAACATGTTCACTTGGAGGCGACTGCCGTGCATGGTTCCACCATCACCCCGTTTCGCATCGCGATACCGCAAGCGGACCTTGACGACCTGGCCGATCGGCTGGCCCGCACCCGATGGGCGGACGAGCTGCCCGAGAAGGAGGTCATCGCCGGCGGCGCGGGCACACCGACCCCACAGGGGTGGGAGTACGGCGTCCCGGTCTCTTACGTCCGGGATCTGGTGGAGCGCTGGCGCACGTCGTTCGACTGGCGGGCACGGGAGGCCGAGCTGAACGAGTACCCCCAGTTCACCACCGAGATCGACGGCCAGCGTATCCACTTCGTCCACGTGCCTTCCGCTCAGCCGGACGCCATCCCGCTCATCCTGACGCACGGGTGGCCCAACAGCTTCGTGGAGTACCTGGGGCTGGTGGGACCGCTGACCGATCCGGCCGCGCACGGCCGTCCGGGCGCCCAGGCCTTCCACGTGGTCATCCCGTCGCTGCCCGGGTTCACCTTCTCCGGCCCCACGCGCGAGCACGGCTGGAGCGCGTGGCGGACCGCCGCCGCGTGGGCGGAGCTGATGCGCCGGCTGGGCTACGACCGCTACGGTGTGCACGGCAACGACGCCGGAGCGATCGTCTCGCCGATCCTCGGCGAGCTGGACCGTGAGCACGTCGTCGGCGTGCACGTCACGCAGATCTTCTCCTTCCCGCGCGGCGACGCCGGCGAGTTCGACGGACTGACCGAACAGGAGTTCGGCGCTCTGCAGTTCGGGCAGTCGTTCGTCGAGCACGCCATCCACGACCGGTCCCAGCAAGCCCAACCACAGACCCTGGCGCACGCCCTGGCGGACTCGCCGGCCGGGCAGCTGGCCTGGAGCGGGCAGTTGTTCGGCACCGCGCTCAGCCCCGAGGACATCCTGACCAACGCGGCGCTGTACTGGTTCACCAACACGGCCGCGTCGTCCGCCCGGTTCTACTACGAGAACCACCGCGCCGCCCAGACCGCCGAGCCCACCGGGCCCACATCCGTGCCGATCGGCCTGGCCGCGTTCGCCTGGGACTTCCAGGCCATCCGCAAGTTCGCCGACCGCGACCACAGCAATATCGTCGCCTGGAACACCTACGACCGCGGCGGGCACTGGGCCGCGCACGACGCGTCCGACCTGCTCGTCGAGGACATCCGACAGTTCTTCGCCGCACTGGCATGACCGTCCGGCCGTAGGGCCGGTAAGAACCCACTGGAAGGAACCGCTCGTGACATTCACCGTACTCACCACCGCCCTCGACGCACTGCGCCACGTCACTACCGTCGCTGTCGACACCGACCGGCTCGACGATCCGACCCCGTGCTCGGCATGGACTGTGGCGCAGGTGCTGTTCCACGCCGCCGGCGACCAGCACGCCTGGGCGTCCACGGTCGGATCCGGCTCGTTACCGTCCTACGATCCGTTCAATCCGCCGCGCCAGCTCGACGGCGGCGTCGAGAACACGATCGCGAAAGCGATCGAGGCGGCCTCCGGCGCCTGGGCCGGTGTCGACCCGAGCGCGGCGTCGGTGAGCACACCGCTGCCGCCCATGCCGGAGATGGCGCCGGCACTCGCGGCCGCCACCTGTGCTCTCGACGCCGCTGTCCACGCCTGGGACGTCGCCGTCGCGACCGGGCAGCCGACACCGCTGACCGCCGCACTGGCCGAGCAGTTGCTGCCGGCCGCTCGCGCCACGGCCGAACCGCTGCGCGGCTTCGCGTATGCTCCCGCGCTGCCGGTTCAGGCAGACGACGACCCGGCCTCCGCCCTGCTGCGCTACCTGGGCCGGAACCCGCACTGGACACCCGACGGCACCTGATCCGGGCGGCGTCCCGGGCTACCGGCAGCGGCAGCCCGGGACGCTGGCTGTCAGGCGGGGGCCGAGGGCGGTTCGACCGAGAAGGTTTTCATGTTCCACCTCGTTCTTCCATATGGCGACGGAACACTAGCGCCGGCCGCTTTCACGAGCCTTACATCGCGCTGTCGCGAAGGCCGAAGCCGCACGGAGCCGCCCTCGCGCCACTCGTTCCAGGCGCTTTCCGGGTCACGTGGTGCCCGGCCCTCCGACCTGTCGATGCACCTCGGCGAGCGTGTCCGCCGCTCGGGCCAGGTCACCGACCACGAGGTAGGTGTCGTAGCGCAGCCGCGTCGTCCCGCCCGCGCCGACCCGTGACGTGGGAGCGGTCATCTGGACGGTGTGTTCACCGAGGTACGCGTTGTACGCAAACGGCGCGCGGGTCATGGTGTAGTAGTAGGCACCTGGCAGGTCGGCGGCCGGAAAGTACATTCCTAGGCAGTACGCCCCGTCGGCCGTGCACCGGATCGACGGCAGGAGGGTGGCCAGGTCACCGGAGAACTCACGCAGCGTGCGCGTCGCCGGATCGTAGGTGTAGGTGGCGGTGAAGTCGCGTTGCAGGTACGCCACGAGGACAGCGTTGAAATGCTCGTGCAGGTCGTCCTCGGAGTCCAGCACCGCGGCGAGCTTGATCACGTTCTCCAGCCCGGCGAGCCCATGGTCCGGCGCCAGTCGCACCTCGGTGCTCAACCAGTACGGGGACAGGCCGGCCGAGTAGGGCAGCCGGTCTGGCTGGTGGTCGGCGGCCCGGCAGGAGTTCCAGCCCAGGGTCGGGTCGGTCCGCTCCATGTACATGGCCGGTCGCGCCGCGGTCCGGATCGTGGCGCCGGTGCCGGTCAGTCGATACAGCGCGCTGGTGCTCGGGCCGTGGAAGGGCGGCTCGTGCCCGACGTCGTCAAGGCGGCTGCCCGCCTGGGTCGGGTTGTAGCACTCGGTCGCCTGCGTGCCGGCGTGCCAGGCGTGGAACGCGTACTGCATGGCGGCGCCGTGCCCGCCGCTGGCGATGTATTCCTTGCCGCCGACCTTCAGCGAGGCGACCGCGCCGGCCAGCGCCGACGAGGCGGTGACGGAAAGCCGCACCCGCCCGTCGACGACCGTCGAGACGGTCGCGTCAGCGAAGCTGCGGTCCCAGTTTCTCCGGTCCGCACAGGCGGAGCGGTACGTGCTGACGAAGTCGTAGAACGTCGGGTCGGCGGGGTTCTGGTTGGCCGGTACCGGTGGACAGCCTTCGGCGCCATCCTGCGCCCGCGCGACCGGGACATTTGCCGCATTGGCCGCGGGCAGCGTCCCGACCAGTGCGGCTGTCAGCGCGGTCAACGACACGGCGACTATGGCGCACCGGCGGACGGATCGTGATGTCATCGGACTCCCAGGTGGGCGGTCTACGGGTTCCGCCGAGCGTAGGAGGCGTCCCTGGCATCCGGCTTACGCGCCGCTGACGTCGGCAGCCGGTTGGCGCCGCGGTAGCCGCACGTTGCGCCGTCACGGCGCTTCGACGAAACACTCCTCGGCGCGTATGGCCTCGGCAGCTTGGGCGGGTCCGCGCGCCGGATCCGGCTGTTCGAGGAGGCTGGCTTCCGCGATGCCCGCGTGGCCGCCGACACCGGCTTGAACCTGGTGTTCGCGGCGACGGTGTGAGGGTTCGGCGGGAGCGTCGGTCAGCATCGGTCAGTGGCCGTGCGTGGCGTCGCGCATCATCTCGAGCATTGCGTCGTCCTCGTCGGCGGTGTCGCGGAGCAAGGCGAGTAGGTGCCGCTTGGCCTCGACAAGAGCCTGGAAAGCCTGCGTGGTGGCCGGGTGCGCGATGGCCGCCATGTCGTGCGGGCCCATCGGCAGGTCGCGTTGGGCGTCCATGCGGTCCGCTGCCGCCCGCAGTTGATCGGCTATCCGCCGATGGGCGGCGGCGAGCTCGTCGTAAACCGCGTGTTCGGCTGCCGAGCGCGGATCGGTCATGTCGAGGGCGATCATGTGCCGCTCCAGCATGGCGGCCATGGCTTCGGTCACCTTGGCCAGGCTGGCGGGGAGTGCGGCATTCTCCGCCAGCCCTTGACCGCAGGTAGACGGCTCAGACATACCTACACCCTAGCCAAGGCCGGTTCGCTGGCAGTATGAGGTCTGGGCGCTGGCGTCGGTCGCCGAGCACGTGTCGGAGGAAGGGTTTCGGGACGAGTTCCTCGGCGAGGTCCCCGACACGATCGCCGACCGGATCAGCCCGGACCTGTGGGCGTTGTCCTGCATATCCTCGACGGCGGGCACTGGCTGCTGGAGACCCACCTCGACGAGGTGGTCGCCCTGATGCGCGACTTCCTCGGCCGAGTACACACCTCCGCGCCGGGGCCGTAGTGTCCTATGTAAGCGTGTTATGGTGCCGCCTTGGTTCTGCCGGCATGGTGCTTTGTGGGAACTGACAATCCGACGCCAGTGATCTGAGCATCGTGGCGTCCTTGGTGAGGTGAAGACCGTGACGGGTGTATCGCGGCGCACCGTGCTCGGTGGCGCGGTCGCGGGCGCGGCGGTTGTGGCTGGGCAGGCAAACACACCGGCGGCGGTGGCCGGGCCAGTGGGCCCGGCCGGCGACCGGCCGGTGTCGCCGAGGCTGGGTGGCGCACCGCTGTTGTGCGAGCCGTACCTGCTCGATCCCGGCCGGTCGAGCGTGTACGTCGTCTGGCACACCGAGGCGCCGGGCACCCGGCATGTCGTGCTGGTGGGAGCCGCGGTGCCAGGCATGACCGACCAGCAGGCGTTGAACGCCGCGACCGGTGGCCACGGCCCGGCCGGCGGCTGGCGGAGCTTTCCGGCGCAGACCAGCCAGCTGAAGCGCACCCGGGAGGACACGGCATCCGCCGTGCCGAACCGCGCCTACACCGCCGTGGTCGACCGGCACGTCTACCGCCACGTCGCGCGGGTCACCGGCCTGCCCGCCGGGCGCACGCCGTACCGCGTGGTCTCTGTCGACCACCGGGACCGGGCCACCGTGACCGCCGCGTACACGCTGGCACCCGCCGTGCCGCGCGGCCAGCGGACGCGGCTGCTGCTCACCAGCGACCACCAACTGAAGGCGATGGTGCCGGCGAATCTGGAGAAGGTGGCCGCCACCGTGGGGGTCGCTCTGGACGGAGTCCTGGTCGCCGGCGACCTGGTCAACGTTCCAGACCGGGCCAGCGAATGGTTCGACAGCACCAGCGGGCTGGCGTTCTTCGCCGGGCTCACCGGTCGAGGCCAGCGAACCATCGCCGGCCGCACCTACCGCGGAGCGCCGATTGCACAGCACTCGCCGTTGTACTGCGCGATCGGCAATCACGAGGTCATGGGCCGCTGGTCGGACACAGCCGGTCTGGACAGCCAGTTCAACGATCCGCAGCCGCGCTGGGTGGCCGAGCAACTGTGGGATCAGACGCGACCGCCCGGCGAGGACCGGGAGCGGTGGCTGGCGGAGCTGTCGTGGGACACCACCACGTACGAGCAGATGCTGCCGTACCCACGCAGCCGCGAGGGCGGCCCCCGATGGTGGTCGCGGACCATCGGCGACGTCCACGTGATCACCCTGTTCGTCACCGGCATCTGGCGCTCGGCTTCACCGAACGGCCGCGGCAAGTTCCAGGAGGCGGCCGACCATCTGCAGGACCCGCAGCGGTGGGGATACGGCCAGTTCATCTTCGAGCCCGTCAAGCGCGACTCGGCCCAGTACCGCTGGCTGGAACGCGAGCTGTCCACACCGGACGCCCGCGGTGCGCGGTATCGGGTGGTCATGTATCACCACCCGGGCCACGGGCTCGGCGACAACTCCGCGCCGCCGTTCACCGATCCCGTGCAGACCATCCACCGGGACCCAGCCACCCAGGCCATCACCGCTGTCACATACGACTACCCGCTGGCCGACGACCACATCCTGCGCGACTTGGAGCCGCTGTTCAGCGAGGCCGGTGTCAACCTGGTCCACAATGGTCACTCCCACCTGTGGAACCGGTTCCGCAACGCGGCCGGCGTCCACTGGCTGGAGACCTCGAACGTGGGCAACAGCTACGGCGCGTACGACATCAGCTCCGGCGCGTCGCGTAACCTTCCGGCGGACCCGGACCACGTCCGCCAGGGCGATCCGGGCGGGCTTCAGCCGATCGTGCCGACGGTGGCACCGCTGACCGACGCGGCCGGGCGCCCGTTGCCGTACGTGGCCAGCAACGACATCACCGTGTTCTCCGTTCTGGACTCGGCCGCCGGTGTGGTGAGCTCGTACCGGTTCGACACCCGCCTGCCGGACTCGGACGTGGTCTTGTTCGACGAGTTCGCCCTGGCGTGAGGGGCGCTACCGGGGCTCACTTGGTGAGCCGTTCCAGGAAGTCGGCGATGAGCGTGGCGATCTCGGGCAGGTTCTCTTCAAGCGCGAAGTGACCGGTGTCGAAGAGGTGAAGCTCGGCGTCGGGCAGGTCGCGCAGATAGGCGCGGGCACCGGACTCGGGGAAGACCGGGTCGTTGCGACCCCAGGTGATGAGCGTCGGTGGAGTGTATCGGCGAAGCCACGCCTGCCAACGTGGGTATCTCTCCAGGTTGGAGTGGTAGTCGAACGCCAGCGCCACCTGAGCCTGCTTGCGGCCCGGCTGGTCGAGGAAGTGCTGGTCGATGGTCCAGCCGTCGGGTGGGATTCGGGTCGGGTCGGTGGTGCCGGTCTCGTACTGGAATCGGGTGCCGGACAGGGTGAGCAGGTCACGGATCGTCTTCTCGGCGCCTTCGGTTTCGGGTCGTAGGGCGATGATGTCGCGCGCGGCGTCGGACAGGCCTTCGGTGTAGGCGTTGCCGTTCTGCACGATGAGGTCGGCGATCCACTCCGGATGCCGCTCGGCGAGCCGGAATCCGACCGGCGCGCCGAAGTCAAAGACGTACATCGCGAACCGGGACAGGCCGAGCTGCTGCACGAAGCCCTCGGTGATGTCGGCGAGCCGGTCGAAGCTGTACGTGAAGTCGTCCGGCGTCTCGGTGTGACCGAACCCTGGGTAATCCGGGGCGATGAGCCGGTAGCGCGTACCGAGGACGTCGGTGAGCCGGCGGTACTGGTGCGACGCGGAGGGGAATCCGTGCAGTAGCAGCAGCACCGGCCGCTTGGCTGGCCGAGGCGGCCGCAGAACTCCTCGCGGACCCGGGCGTCACGACGATCCGGGAGTGCGAGGCCGACGCGTGCGTGATGCTGTTCCTGCCAGCCCACCCCCGCTGGCGTTGGTGCTCGGCCGCCCGCTGCGGCAACCGGGCCCGCGTCGCCCGCTACTACCAACGACACAAACCCAGCTGATCGCCGCAGCAGCGTTCTGACGGGACGACCCACGGAACGAGGCGTACCGCCGCCCGGACCGGCATGCGTTTCGCATGGTTGTGGCGTGCGCAGGGTGTGTGCCGGGTGGGCGAGCCGCACACGTTCGGCTGCGGACCGCACCCGAACTCATGCGGCTGGCACTACTCGTTCGCGTCGCGGTTTGTGACCGTGGTTTGGGCAGCGACACGACTCGAATCCTGGAGACACGCCATGACGAATGAACGTCCGTTTCGTATCGAGATCCCACAGGCGGACTTGGACGACCTGCGAGCTAGGCTGGTCAACACTCGCTGGCCGAGTGGCTCGCCGACCGGCGACTGGAGCCGCGGTGTGCCACTCGACTACCTCAAACAGCTTGTGCGGTACTGGGCGACGCAGTTCGACTGGCGCGCCCAGGAAGAGGCGCTGAACCAGATCCCACAGTTCATGACGGAGATCGACGGGCAGGCGATCCACTACTTCCACGCTCCGTCGCCGGAACCCGACGCGCTGCCGTTGGTCCTCACGCATGGTTGGCCGAGCTCACCGGTCGAGTTCACCAAGCTGGTCGGCCCTCTCACTGACCCGCGCTCCCACGGCGGCAACGCTTCCGACGCGTTCCACGTGGTGTTGCCCTCGCTACCGGGGTACGGCTTTTCCACGCCTCTCGGCGAGGCCGGCTTCGACCTGTTCGGCGTCGCACGTGCGTGGGCCAAGCTGATGAACCGTCTCGGCTACGACCGGTACGCCGCGCATGGCACCGACGCCGGGTCCGGCGTGGCAGCGATGCTACCGATGGTCGATCCTGGCCGGGTCGTCGGCCTGCACATCAGCGGGACGAGCGCGTCGACGCCGTTCGGTCCCGCTCTCGCCCTCGACGGCCTTTCGCCGGCCGACCGGGCTCGCGCCGAGCGGTTCAACGCCTTTCGCGAGGAAGGCACTGGCTATCTGGCACTGCAGACGACGCGTCCGCAGACCCTTGCCTATGCGCTCAACGACTCGCCAACCAGTCAACTTGCCTGGATCGTGGAGAAGTTCCACGAGTGGACCGATCCGACCGCCAAGACGCCCGAGGAAGCTGTCGACCGCGACCAGTTGCTGACCAACGCCAGCATCTACTGGTTCACCGGGTCCGGGGCGTCTACCGCCCATGCCCTCTACGACGGGATGGCCGCTTGGCGAGCGCTTACGGCGCAGGCCAGTGCGAGCGATGCCCAGTGGCAAGACCAGCCCGCCGGGCCGCCGACCGGCGTTGCCGTGTTCGCCGCCGATACGACCATCCGCAGCCTCATGGATCCGTACGGCAAGATCAACCACTGGACGGAGTACGACCGCGGCGGCCACTTCGCCGCGATGGAGGTTCCCGACCTGCTGACCGCGGACATCCGGACGTTCTTCCGGCACCTGCGCCGCCTCGCGACCACCAGCCACTGACCTCGAAACACATCGGGATCGACGACGTCCGAGAGGAGGCCGCGATGTTGCGGACCCCGGACGGTCACGGCCGGATCGAGCTTGCGATGTTCCACACGCCGAAGACGATCAGCGCCGAGCCGAAGGATGCGCCGGTGAACACGCTGGGCATTCGTCGCATCACCGCGCAGTCAGCGGCCGCTGGGTTCGCACACTCAGAGCCCATGCTTCGCAGCTACCGCGGCCGACTGCGGTAGTCTCCGGAGCCCGTGCTTCAACAGATCCCGGGCATGCTTGCGAAAGCCCCAGCGCGCGGCGATGTCAGCGGCTTCCCAGCGTGGCCTGTCGGGCACGTGCCACGGCAGGTCACTGACCCATCGGTCGACGATGGCGGCCCGCGACGTGGTGGACTGGCACAACGGCAGGGCTCTGCTCATGAGGACATGATCGATGCCGTCGACGGTGGCCGGCGCGCAGTCGTACGACGTGGACAGGATGCGCTGGCCAACGACGACTTCGCGCCCGCGCTCGAGTTCGATGGACGCGACGACGTCGCTCGTCGCGACTTCGACGACCTCGACGGCGAGCCTGACGCGGGAGTCGACGATCGTGCCAGCGTCCTTGTGGTAGCCGATGCCGTCGCGGAGCCCCACTACCTGGACGAGGCGATCCTCGGCGAAGAACCGGTAGAAGGCGGGAGACTCGTCATGTTCGGGGCTCATCCACAGTCGACCGACGAACCCATGATCGCCCATGATGGTGGCCACACCGTCTGCCAATGCGCTCATTGCACTCGGCCGCAACGACCGGAGTCGGGGCGTCCGCCGAGGGTTTCGGTTGATCGCAAGCAATGCTCGGATGGTGGCCGCGTGGACGTCCGGCAGCGAGAGCACGCTTCGCACAAGGACGACCTCTCGATCCATGTGCTCCACGGCGTCGATGCCAGGCTGGTCGGCCAAGGCGTCTGCCAGTCCGTCGTCGGCCACGTCGGCGTATGACGACACGGTGTCGTCCAGACCGACGACGGTGTTGTAGCCGTACTCGACGTCCAACTCCAGTTCCTCGACGCTGACGATCCAGCGCAGGTCATCTACGTCGAGCTCCTCGTCAGCGAAGCGCGGCACGGGCTGGGCATCCGCGAGCGCGTCTGTGACCGGATCGGCACCGGTCGGCAACAGGCGGGGCGGCTGAGGTCGCCGTCGTGTCAGCAAAACCCTGAGCAGCGCCCAGATGATGACACCAAAAGCGAGGACCACCCTCGGCACCAGGAGGAGCCTCCACGACAGCCGGGCATGCACACCCCGCACGATGGCGCATCTGGCCATTGTGTGCAAGCGACGACCGGCCGCCCTAAGGCGCGTGAGACGATCGTCGCATGGTTGCCTTTCCCAACGTGGCCGCTGATGAGCGCACCACGCTGGAACAGTTTCTTGACTTCCACCGGCACTGCGTCCTGACAGCGCTCGCGGGGGTCAGCGACGTTGACGCTGGCCGCGAGTTGCTGCCGGCGACGAAGTTGACGATCGGCGGCATCGTCAAGCATCTGAGCCATGTGGAGGACCTGTGGTTTCAGAAGAAGCTGTTGGGAGTGGCGATGCCGGAGCCGTGGGCGTCGGCGCCGTTGGAGGCGGATCCCGACTGGGACTTCAACTCCGCTCGACGCGAGTCCGTTGAGCAGTTCCGTGCGCTGTACCTCGCGGCATGTCAGCGGAGCCGGAGCGCAGCCGGCAGGTTTCGGCGGCTCGACCGCCTTGCCGCACAACCCTCCGACCACTGAGTACGCCGACATTCTCCACGGCAAGAGGACTCGAATGGAAGATCAACAGCATCCACTCGGCCGGTATGCCGCCGTTTTCCAGGCTCTGGCCGAGGCGCGGACGGATCCCGAGGACTGGCTGGAGTGGTGGGAGCGGCATGGTCAGGAGGTGAAGGCGTTGGCGCCGCCCGGAGTGTTTCTGCGCCTCAAGCCCAGAAGCGTCATCGGCCACGGTCCGAGCTTCGCCGCCCACTACAGCCAGGAGGGTGCCTGTCGGGTGCTCGACCTGCTTGGCGTCGCGTATGACCGATCCGATCGATATCACCGGGACTGGCAAGTGGCCTTAGAGCAGGTTCACCGCGAGCAGGCCGCGGCGACCGCAGCCAAGGTCGCGGAGTTCGTCCCAGTAGTCAACGCCCTCGCCGGTCGTTTTCCGCGCTTTGCACGCTTCCTCAAGGCCAACATCGACGAGGTCGACCAGTGCCGGCCGGGACTGGACGATGCCGCACTGGCCCGGCTCGAACAGGACCTGGGTCTACGGCTGCCCGGCGCCTATCGGACCTTTCTGCGATGCGTCTCTGAGGTCGTCGTCGGTGACACACTGCAGATGACCTCGGCCCATCCGTTTGTGCATGATTCGGCGAGGGTCGCCCTACCCACCCAGGGCATGCTGTGTATCGGCGAGTACTGGCTCGACGCCGACGGCGACCAGGTTCTGTTCGACCTCCGCGAGGAGCTTGGCCCCGACACCGCCGACGATCCACCGGTCCTCTACTACGACCACGGACATCCCGCCGTCCGCCCCATCGCCAACAGCTTCACCGCGTGGATCGAAGCTCTACCGCGCACCCTGGCGCAGTAGCGCGGATAGGCGTGCGGGCATCGGGCGCCCCGAAGGCGCGCCGGTGGGCCTGGCCGGGTTGCCGGCGACACGCGGGTGGTGGAGCCGGTGCCACCGACTCCACCACCGACCGCCCCGCCGGGCGGCTACGACGTGCGGACCGAGACGCCGATGGCCTCGTCGTACCGGTCGGCCGCGCTCCACACGGCCCGACCGATGTTGTCACCGAAGTTGCACCATCCGGTTGTGGACCCGTAGGCGGTGAAGTTGAACGACCAACCGCCGCCGCTGTCGCCGCCGGCTATCGTGCCCGGACCGCTCATGGAGGTGAGCTGGCCATAGGTGATCCCGTTGAGCGTGCACGAAGACACCGGGAAGGTGACCGTCGTGTCGCAGCCTCGCACGTTCGAAGACCGGCCGAACACGCAGACCGACTCGCCCACCGTGATGCCGGACTGCGGCTCGACCGCCGCCACGTCCCGGATCTCGGTCGTGGTCGCGTAGAAGTCGTCCGGCATCGCCGTGGACGAGGTGTGCCACTCGATGTCCCCCCCACGTTCCCTGGTGCTCGAGCTGGAACGGGAAGGGGTGGTTCACGTCCGGATTCGGCGCCGGGTCGACGATGGTGTCGATGCCGCTGCAATGCCCGGCGGTGGTAACGCCGATTGCTCCGGTCGTGTTGTGCCGCACCGACAAGGCGCCCACCGGCTTGTCGACCACCGTCAGCTGGGTGCCGGCCAGCAGCTCGCTGGGCAGCGCGGCAGACAGCGCGGACCTCGAGGTGCGCAGGCCCGTCCGGGCTGGGGCTGAGACTGGACACGGCTGGACACCCTCGCCCGCCCGCTGGCCGGGCGGTTGACCGATGGGCACGCCAGCCCGCACCCAGCCGCTATCGCTGGTTGTCGAGTAGGAACAGACTCGCTACGTCTGGCCAGATCATGCGCAGCTTGCTTGGCTTGCCGTGGAGTCGCTTGGGGTCTTGACCGGGCGGCGACACCAGCGTTGTCTCGCCGCAAGTGGCGCCACACGAGCGGTAGAACTGCTGCGCGGCGGTGTTTTGCTGCAATACCCACAAATACATCGCGTTGCCAGTTCCGTGCCGGGTGACGGCTCGGGCGGCGCGGCGAAGCAGTTGCGTGCCGATGCCCATCCGGCGGCTGTCGTGCCGTACGTGCAGGTTGTCGACGAGGCTGCCCCACTGTGGGTCCTCGTCGAACACGACGTGGATGAAGCCCAGCACGTGGCGCCCCTGCTCGGCGAGGACCGTTTCGCTGTTGGTAGGTGCGGCTAGCCGTGCCGACCACACGCAGCGGCGGTCGGCCACCACGTCGCCGTCGAGGAACGAATCGGCGTAGGCACCGCGGTAGTGGCGGCGCCAGCTGTCAGCATGCAGTAGCGCGATCTGATCGGCGTCGTTTTCGCTGGCGCGGCGGAACCGCGCCGGCCCGGCGGGCGCGTCTCGCTCATCGGGCGTTGCTGTGGCGCCAAATGACAAAGTCATGGGCGAGGCAGCTCCTGGATGTCGCGGCTTGCTCGACACCCCATGTGCCGAGCCCGGTCCTCACCCGGAGCACCCCGCCCGCGAACGGAGGGTTGCCGACCAGCGAGCCGGGGCTTGACGCTGGCACTCATGACCTACGGCCGTGACCGTAGCACGATCAACCGTTCGGCGAAAGCCGCGAAAGCGGCGGAAGTGTGAGAAGACACCGTCCTTATTGGAAAGATCGCCTGCCTTCGGACGCGCGGGCAGGTGATCACACGCTGGCGGCACCGTGGCCGCACGGCCACGGTGTTGCTCATGTAGAGAAGAAAATCTATGGTATGAAAGCGTTTTCCGTAAGGAGCTCTCGTATCGTCGACGCGAGGAGCACAAAGATGGCCGCAACTGAAGCCCGGCTGCGCATCGTGGCGAGCGCCGCGGTCGCGGCGCTCGCGCTGGCGGGGTGTTCCGGCGCCGACGACTCCGGCGACTCAGCCGCTGACCCTATAACCATCGGCGTTTCGTTGCCGCTGACTGGGGACTTCTCCGAGCCTGGCAAGGGCGTGCAGCGCGGCTACGAGGCCTGGGCGAAGATCGTCAATGACAACGGCGGTCTGCTCGGCCGGCGGGTGGAGCTGAAGATTCTGGACGACCAGTCCAACGCCGACCGGGTCGTGTCCGACTATGAGCAACTGCTCGGCAAGGACGCCGTCGACCTGGTCTTCGGGCCGTTCTCCACTCGCCTTGTCATTCCCGCCGCTCGGGTGGCCGAGGAGTACGGCATGCTCTTCGTCGAGCCGGCCGGCGCCGCGCCGCAGGTCTTTGAGCAAGGCTTCAAGAATCTGTTCTACGCCGCCCCTGCTGTCGCCGACGACCACTACAACCACCTGGCCGAGTACATCGTGAAGATGCCGGCGGACCAGCGGCCGAAGACGGTCGCGTACGCGGCCATGGACGACCCGTTCGCGCAGGGAACGGCGTACGGTCTCAAGGAGAAGCTGGAGCAGGCCGGCATCCGGACCGTGGTCGACGAGGTCTACCCGCCGAACACGACCGAGTTCGGCAGCATCGCGGCCAAGATCGCCGCCTCCAAGGCCGACATGGTGGTCGGCGGCACGCAGTACCAGGATGCGGTCAACCTGATCGTCGCCCTCCAGCAGCTCAACTACCAGCCGAAGCTGGCCGCCTTCTCGACCGCGCCGACCAACCCGGAGTTCGCCAAGGCCATCGGGGCCAAGACCGAGGGCATTCTGGCGCCCACCGGCTACACCGAGAAGGCGAAGTTTCCCAGCAACGTGGAGTTCGTGCAGAAGTACACCGCGCAGTTCGGGACCCCGCCCGGCGAGGATGAGGCGAACGCGTACACGACCGGCCAGGTCGTAGCCGCGGCCGTCGCGGCGGCGGGCTGCGCCGAGCAGGGCGACTGCCAGCGCAAGCTCGTCGACTGGTTACGGGGGAACACGGTCGAGACCGTGGTCGGCCCGCTGAACTGGGACAAGGCCGGGCGCCCGCAGAGTGCCCACATGATCCAGCAGTACGTCGACGGCGAGATCCAGATCGTGCTGCCGGAGAGTCAGAAGGAAGCCGAGTTCGTCTTTCCCAAACCGAACTGGTGACCGGTGCTCACCTTCCAGAGCGTCATCCTCGGCGTTCTGCTCGGTGGGCTCTACGCCCTCCTGGCGGCCGGCCTGACGCTCTACTTCGGAGTCATGCGAGTGGTGATGATCGCGCATTCCGCGTTCCTCATCCTGGCCGCCTACCTCGCCTGGTACTTCCACCGCGAGACCGGGATCGACCCGCTGGTGTCGCTGGCCGGGACGGTGCCCCTCTTCTTCGTCCTGGGTGTCGCGATGCAGCGGCTGCTGATCTCCCGGCTTCGCGCGGCCACGCTGACCATGATGTCGGTCCTGCTCACGTTCGCGATCGCGCTGCTCATCGAGGGCCTGCTGGGATACGTGTTCAGCGGTACGCAGCGGCGCACCCAGCTGAGTTACAGCGGCACCAGCCTCGACTTCTTCGGCGCCCGGGTCGCGGTGGTCAAGCTGATCGCGTTCGGCCTGGCCGCCGCCGCGCTGCTCGGGCTCTACGTACTGCTCAAGGCCAGCCGCTTCGGCCTGGCCCTGCGGGCCACCATCCAGCACCGGGACGCCGCGCAGCTGGCGGGCATCGACACGAACAGGATCGCCGGGTACGGCTTTGGCTTGGGCCTTGCCACGGCGGCGATCGGCGGCACCGCGCTGGCGCTCGACACCACCATCTATCCATCCCTGCATTGGCACTGGATCGGCCCGCTGATGGCGATCATCGTGGTCGGCGGGCTCGGCAGCGTGCCGGGCGCGGCGATCGCCGCCATGCTGCTGGGCCTGACGCAGAGCCTGCTGCAGCTGCCGCTCGGCACCACGTGGGCGCAGACCGTCTTCTACGTCGCGCTGTTCGCGACGCTGGCATTCCGGCCGCAGGGATTCTTCGGAGGCCGCCTTGCCCAGCGTTTCTAGCCTCCTACGGCTCAGCGCTCTGGTGGCGGGGGCGGCGCTGGCACTGTCGTTCCCGATGCTGGCACCGAACCCGTACATCCTGTCCGCCGGCGTGGTGGTGGCTAGCTACGCGGTGTTCTCCACCTCGTGGAACTTCGTCGGTGGCTTCACCGGCTACATCTCGCTAGGCCACGGCGCCTACGTCGGTCTCGGCGCGTACGGCACCGGGCTGCTGGTCATCAAGGCCGGCTTGCCGAGCTTCGCGGCGCTGTTGCTGTCCGCGGCGCTGGTCGCCGCGCTGGCCGTACCGATCGGTATCGCCTCGCTGCGGGTGCGCGGCGCGTCCTTCGTCATCGTCTCGATTTCGCTGGTCCTGATCATGCTGCTGGTCTTCCAGAGCTGGGCTTCGTTCACCGGCGGGTCGAACGGGCTCGTGGTGCCCCGGCCCTTCCCCGGGCTCCGCCGGCCAGATCACCATCTGGTCTTCTTCTACCTGTTTTGCGCGCTGCTCGCGGTCGCGCTGCTGAGCTGGTGGATCATCGACCGGTCCCGGTTCGGCATGGGGCTGAAAGCGATCCGCGAAGACGAGGACAAGGCGCAGTCGCTCGGCACCCCGACGTTCACGTTCAAGCTGCTGGCGTTCGTCGCGTCGGCGACGTTCACCGCCCTCGGTGGTGGCCTGTACGCCCTGTGGTTCGGCGACCTCGACCCGGTCTTCCAATTCTCCATCCTGACCGGTGCCTACATGGTGCTGATGGCGCTGCTGGGCGGCGTACGGCACCTGTTCGGCCCGCTGCTGGGCGCCCTCGTCGTCGGGTCCGCCCTGGAGTACTTCAAGGTCGAGTACGGCAGCACGCAGTTGCACCTGGTCGCTACCGGGCTGCTGCTGGCCGTCGTGGTCCTGTTCATGCCGGACGGCATCATCCCGGCACTGTCCGATGTGTACAAGCGGCTCTTCCGGCCGGGGGCCGCCTCGATCCGCGAGGAGACCGCGGCCGAGCTGCGCTCGCAGGCGGAGGTGCGGCGATGACCCGGCGAAGCGTGGAGACGGTGGGGCTGACGAAGGCGTTCGGTGGCGTGGTGGCCGTCGACGACGCGACGGTGGCGTTCCAGGACGGCAAGATCAACGCCTTGATCGGGCCGAACGGATCCGGAAAAACCACCTTCTTCAACTGTGTCACCGGCATGATCAAGCCGGACGCCGGCCGGGCGATGTACCGCGGCCAGGACATCACCAGCAGGTCCCCGCACCGGATCGCCCGCGCCGGCATCGGGCGAAGCTTCCAGCTCTGCCGGATCTTTCCGCGCATGACCGTCCTGGAAAACATGCTCGTCGCGGTACGCACCACCAGCCTGCGAGCGCAGTTGGCCAGCTCCCACAACCGGGGCGACATTGACCGGGCCCGCGGCTGGCTGCGGCGGGTCGGCATCGACCACCTCGAAGGCGTGGAGGCCCGCAACCTCTCCTACGGCCAGCAGAAGCTGCTCGAGCTCGCCGGTGTGCTGATGGGAGACCCAGAGACGATCATGCTGGACGAGCCAGCCGGCGGGGTGAACCCGGCACTGATCGAACGGATCGCCGCCCTCGTGCGCCAGCTCAACCAGGAGGGCAGAACCTTTCTCATCGTGGAGCACAACATGGACCTGGTCATGAGCCTGAGCGACCACGTCGTCGTGTTCGACCGGGGCCGACCCATCGCCGCGGGGCCGCCGCCGGTCATCAGGGCAGACCCGCGCGTCCTGGAGGCGTACCTTGGCGTCTGACCCGCTCCTGGAGTTCGACAGCGTCGAGGCCGGTTACGGGCGTGCGGCCCTGGTGCTGCGCGGCCTCACCGTGCGGGTGCCGCCCGCCACGATCGTCTGTCTGGTCGGCCCCAACGGGGCCGGCAAGTCCACCGCCCTCAAGGTCGCCAGTGGGCTGCTGAAGCCGCAGTCGGGCCGGATCCGGGTGAACGGCCGCGACGTCACGGGCGAGGGCCCGCGACGGATGCTCGCCACCCACGGGGTCGCCCACGTGCTACAGGGCCACAGCGTGTTCCCCGAGATGACCGTCGCGGAGAACGTGGCCGTTGGTGCGTACACCGTCCGCGACAAGGCATTCGTCGCTCGCCGGACCGACTTCGTGAAGGAACTCTTCCCGGTAGTGGGCGAACGCTGGAAGTCCCTTGCCGGTCTGCTCTCCGGCGGTCAGCAGAAGCAGGTGGAGTTCGCCCGTTCGCTCATGGTGGACCCGAAGGTCGTGCTGCTCGACGAGCCCTCGATGGGCTTGGACCCGAAGACGGCCGGCACGGTGTTCGACCAAGTGGTGCGAATGCGCGACGCCGGCACGGCTGTACTGCTGGTCGAGCAGAACGCCCGCCGCGGGCTCGAGATCGCCGACCTCGGCTGCGTCCTCGATCTGGGAAAGGTCCACATCGAAGGTTCAGCGGGTGACCTCCTCGCGAACCCCGAACTGGCCGACCTCTACCTGGGCGGTCGTGCCCGGACCTAGGGCGCCGGGCTACCGGGTTATCGATATCGCGACGGCAGCGAAGACGGCGAGGCATACGACGCCGACCAGCGTGGCCCACACCGCACATCCCATCCCGTACGTGCGATCGCCGGCCAGGATCCGCTCGGTCTCCGCGGGCGTCCGGCTCAAGGCGAGGTACCGGCCGACCTTCGGCAGTGTGAGCCCGACCACCCCACCGGCGAGGATCTCGGGTTTGCCGATCACGTGCAGCGGGATCCCGGGCGGCACGATCTCCTCGATCACCGTCACCCGGTCCGCATGCATCACACGGTCCTGGGGGATCAGCCCGCGTTCGATGAGCTGACGCAGCCACGGTCCGGGTTGGCGCTGGTTGCGGGTGGTCTCGTCGACGACCGTCCGGGTCGGCACCGGACCCGGCGATCCCACGGGATTGCGCGTCCGTGCCCAGACCGGCAGATGACTGGAGAACGTCGCTCCTTGCAGGATCGGCGCCGCGACAGCGACCGCACCGGTGCCGTCGGCCACCCCGAACGGATCACCGCCGGACTGCTCCCAGAGCACGGTCGTACGCGTGTTCCTGTCCACCATGACGAAGGAGCACACCATCGTGCGGAACCACACGGCCTCTGCGCCCGACAGCGCGGCGACGACCAGGCCACCGCGGCCCGGGACGGTCCGGCCGTAGACGGAGTACCGCTCGGGCAGCTTGCCCACGGGTCGCAGCGCGGCGCAGGGCGAGACGGCGTGCCGCCTGATCCACCAGCGATCACGACCGTTCTTGACGGCGAGAAGCACCATGATCGCTCCCAGCACGACCAGAGCGCAGCCGAAGAAGCCGGTCGTCGCGAGGACTATCGACAGGACACCCACGCCGCGATGGTAGGTATCCAACGCCATCCCGGCCTCCGGCAGGAGTAGGGCGGTCCCGCGAGGGTAGAGGTGGGAGGTGGCCGATCTTCGTGGTGAGCTGGATACGCGTCGGACGGGCGCCGCGCCGCCGACGCTTGTCGTGGTCAGCTGACCGGACGGCTGGCCCGGATGCAGAAGTCGGACATCGCGTACACGATCGTCGGCGCGGGTGCTCTGCTGGCCGGCATCCTGCCGCGGCTGCTGGAGCGCCGGCCACTGTCGATGCCGATCGCGTTTCTCGCCCTCGGCATGTTGGTGTTCGCGTTACCGACCGACCTGCCTCACCCGGACCCGCTGGCACACGCCACGGTGACCGAGCACCTGACCGAAGTCGGCGTCATCGTGGCGCTGATGGGCGCCGGGCTGAAGATCGACCGGCCGTTCGGGTGGCGGCGGTGGTCCACGACCTGGCGACTGCTGGCCATCGCGATGCCGCTGACCATCGCCGCGACGGCGCTGCTCGGCTGGTGGTGGGCGGGGCTGGTGCCGGCCGCGGCCCTGCTGCTCGGCGCCGCCCTCGCACCGACCGATCCGGTGCTCGCCTCGGACGTACAGGTCGGTGAACCGACCGACCAGGAGGACTCCGAGGACGAGGTGCGGTTCACCCTCACCTCGGAGGCGGGCCTCAACGACGGCTTGGCCTTCCCTTTCGTGTACGCCGCCGTCGCGATGGCCACGGTGGGCACCGATCCGTCCGCCTGGCTCGGCGACTGGCTGCTGCGGGACGTGCTCTACAAATGCGTGGTCGGGGTGGCCGGTGGCCTGCTCGTCGGCCGCCTGCTCGGCCGGCTCTTCTTCCGCGCACGCTTTGAGGCACTGCGCATGGCCCGGCACGCGGAGGGCTTCCTCGCTCTGGCGGCGACCTTCCTCGCCTACGGGCTCGTGCAGGTGGCAGGTGGCTACGGCTTCCTGGCCGTGTTCGTGGCCGCCCGCGCGATCCGCGCGGCCGAGCGCTCCCACGAGTACCACCAGGTCCTGCACGACTTCGCCGAGCAGACCGAGCGCCTGCTGACCGTGATGCTCCTGCTGCTGTTCGGCGGAGCCGTCGTCGGTGGCCTGCTGGCACCCCTCACCTGGCCCGCCGCGGCGGCCGGCCTCGCACTCGTGTTCGTGATCCGGCCGGCCGCCGGCTGGCTATCGCTACGCGGTGCGCCCGGCACGCCGGCAGAACGCTGGGTCATCGCCTTTTTCGGCATCCGCGGGATCGGCTCGTTCTACTACGTTTCCTACGCCCTGACCCACGCCGACCTGCCCCGCAGCGACCTGCTGTGGGCCATGGTCGGTCTAGTGGTCATCACCTCGGTCCTGGTCCACGGCATCGCGGCCACCCCGGTCATGCAACTGCTCGACCGCGCCCACTCTCGCACGGCCGACGGCACGCGGGACTAACACGAACGCTCAAGGGTTACCGACGCTTACCCAAGCGGGCCTTGAACTCCCGCAACCTGCGCTGGTTGGACGGCTTGCCGATCTCTTGCCGGCCACGCTCCACCAACTGCCGCCCGCGCGGGCTGCGTACGAAATCCCTGATCCGTCGTAGCAAGGTAGACATTTACACTCCCTCCAAAAATCTCGGTCGTCACCGCCATACCCCACCCTGCTGTGCGCTACGCCCTTGCCGCAGCCTTGTGGCCGCCAGAACCAGTCCAGAGCGCCGCCCGCCGCGCGCTCGGCCTCGCCTCAGGGGCGGCTCATTCGGAACGTAATCACGGCTGGGTCCGTGTGGCGGCTTGGGGAGACCACTCGAACATCATCAAGGTGGCGTCGTCGCGGGGTGGTCCCTCTTGATGTTCAAGGACGCTGTGTGTCAACCGGCGCAGCGTCTCCGGGCCCGGCAGACCGGCCGCCGCGCACCGTTGGGCCAGATCGATCAGCCGGTGCACGCCGAACCGGTCACCGCCGCGGCCGAACGCCTCAACCACCCCGTCGGTGAACAGCAGCAGCCGGTCACCCGGTTCCAGCAACTCCTCGCCCATCTGGATCCCGCGGGCGGACAGGCCTATGGGAAGCCGGCGACCGCCCAGCAACTCCCGCACCGCCTTACCGTTGCGTAGCAGCAGCGGGGCCGGATGGCCGGCGTTGAGGTACCGCAGCAGCCCACTGTCCATGTTCAACTCGGCGAGCACACCGGTGACGAAACGCAGGTCGGAGAAGTGCGCGGTCAGCGCCGCGTCGGCGGAGCGGGCCATCGCGTGCAGGTCGTGTTCGTCACGCCTCGCGGCGCGAAGCGCCGCGAGGGCGGTGGCGCACGTCAGCCCGGCATCGAGGCCACGCCCCATCGCGTCCAGGATCATGAATCCCGCGACTGGACCATCGAAGGTGTAGTCGAAAGCGTCACCGCCTATGTCGTAACAGGGTTCGAGGATCGCGCTGACCGACGCCCGCCGGCAACTGAACGTCAACGGCGGAAGCATGCGCGTCAACAACTCGGCCGCGGCCGTCATCGGCCGGGTGCGCCGGACCAGGTGCAGGGCATCCCCGTACGGCATCTTGACCGTCACCAGGTGCCCCACCAGTCCCACCAGTGTCTCGCACGCGTGCTGCACGGCGGAGGTGTCAGCCGGGGCTCGGGGGAGCACCGCTTCCGCCACGCCCAAGCGCTCGGCGCCGTCGATCAGCGGCACCCACAGGCGATAGGGCCCGTCCTGCTCGTCCGCCTGGTGCGTGCGCACCAGCGTGAACGCCCGGCCAGCGACCGTACCGTCCACCGACAGCGGCACCGACGTGGGTTTGCCGTGCTCCGGAACGGGCCACAGCCGGCGTTGTTCATGGTCGACCAGATAGACCGTTACCTTCACCCCGATCCGGCCCATCACGGCATTGATCGTGCCGGCGAGCTCGTCCGGCTGGGCCAGGTTCACCCGGTCCGAGAGCTCCGCGATGCACGCATGCCAGGCGGCCTCGGTGTCGATGGCTGCAGCGTCGATCACAACACGCCTCCGATCGTCACCCCAGGATGCCCGGCCGGCCGGCGACCGAAACGGTCGGTACGCGGCACGGGCAAAGGTGCGGCGTGGCGGCGGCTCGCGGGCGTTCCGGGCCAACGACCATGTCGTCCGGAGGTCGACTACAGCCGGCCGTACTCGCGGGCGGCCACGGAAGGCGTACCCGGCAATCGATCCCAGCCGCGGATGAAGGATCGCTTGACCGGCGCGAGTCGATGGCGCAGCGCCAGCCGCTCGTACCGCAGCCGGTGCGCCAGGGGTGGGGATGGCGCACCGGACAGCTCGTATCCGCGTCCGAGAAGTCGTTCGCCGAGGACGGCCTCGCACAGACCCAACTCTTCGGCGGTCAGGTCGTGGCTCCACCGGCCCACGCGTTCGGCGCTGACCGGCTGCCGGGTACGCCCGTGCCAGGTTTTGCGTCCGGGAACCGCGACCTGCGCCAGCGCGGACGGGTCGCGCATGGCCGGGTCGTAGTCTTCGCCCAGGTAGTCGCACAGGGGGCGAAGTTCCGTTTCCGGATCACGGACGAGGTCTTCGTAGGTAACCTCGTGATAGGCGCGCGAGCCGAGGGCCTGGGCGGCCCACCGTCCGTGGTCGATGGCCTGTGCCCAGGCGGAGATGGCCTGGTGTACGCCACCCCGGTGCCAAGACATCTGCTTCAGTGAGGCGACGCAGTCCCGGCCGTCGCGGACGATGTGGACGATCTGGGCGTCTGGAAACAGCCGGATGAGGATCGGGATGTTCGATACGTACACCGGTCGCTTGTCGCCCCAGCGCGGCTTGCCGAACCGGCGTGCGTAGGCACGGAACACCACACCCAAAGCCGTGCCCAACGTCGCAGGGCCCGCGACAATCTGCTGGATCACTTCTGCGGGGTCCAGGTTCAGGTCGGCGAACCGGCTTTCTGGCCGGTCCACGATCCATCGGCCCAGAGCGCGGCGGTGCTCCGGGTCGCGCAGCTCGCCGAACGCCCGCCGGATGCGGTAAGCCTCCAGCACGAAGCGGGTCTCCGGCGGGATCGCGATCCGCGGGTGGGCGTGCAGCATCAGCTGCAGAAGCGTGGTGCCGGATCGGGGACAACCGCAAACGAAGATCGGCCGGTGCGCAGCCATGACGGACTCCACGAAGTCATTGACCTGATGGACGTGACCCGGCTGTCATGTGCGACGTATCGTTCCCGCAGGTGGACGTTCCAAACCGCGATCGCGCGAGGACTCGACGACGTTGCACGCCGCGATCGACGGTCCTCGCGTACTTCCTCGCCAGGTCGTGAGGCGGACCACGTCCGCGTCTGCTGCCGTCTCGATCCGTTCGCAGCCGGTTGGCGGTGTGTGCGATCGTCGCGGGCATGAGCTTCGAACCGACGGCGTGGCGGCGGCCCGGGCCGACCGCCGAGCAGCGGCGCAACGACGTCGTCATGGGGGTGGCGGTCGCGGCGGTCGCCCAGCTTAACCTCGTGCTGGCGACGAGCGCCGGGATGTTCGTCGGTGACGACTCGCCAAGCCGGCCGGAGCAGGTCTTGTGGACGTTCGCGGTCACGTTGCCGCTGGCGGTGCGTCGGCGGTGGCCGGCCGCCGCCGCGATCGTGATCTCCGCTGCCTTCATCGCTGCGCAGGTCCGCCACTCGCCGGAGCAGCAGATCGCCAACGGCGCGCTCTCCGCCGCGATCTACACGCTCGGCGCGTGGGGCCGCGACCGGGCGGTGGCCCGGCGTACGCAGATCGCCATCATCGTCGCGATGTTCAGCTGGCTCGGCATCGCGATGGCCCAGACCGCGGCCGACCTGCCCGCCGACGCCTTCGCGGACGCCACCGGTCCGCTGGAGCCGCTGCTCGCGGTCATCATCAACGGGATCCTGGTGAACGTGCTGTTCTTCGGGTTCGCGGTCTTCTTCGGTGAGACCGCGTGGATCTCCGCCCGCCGCCAGCACCTACTGGAAGTACAAGCGCAGGAGCTGCGGCGGTTGGCGGCGGAGGCCGGCGAACGGGCGGTGATGGGGGAGCGGGTACGCATCGCCCGCGAGCTCCACGACGTGGTCGCCCACCACGTATCGGTGATGGGTGTGCAGGCTTCGGCCGCACGCCGGGTGATGGACAAGGACCTGGCCAAGGCCCGCACCGCGCTCGCCGCGGTCGAGCAGGGTGCCCGCACCGCCGTCGGCGAGCTGCGCCGCATGCTCAACCTGCTGCGCGCGACCGGCGGCGCCCCGGACGAACGGCCGACCGGGTCGGGCGTGGACCACCTCGACGAACTGGTGACAAGCGCCCGCGGCGCCGGGCTCGCGGCGCGGCTCGGCGTGTACGGTGAGCCGGTGCCGCTGCCCGAGTCGCTGTCCCAGGCGGCGTACCGGATCGTGCAGGAGGCGGTCACGAATGTGCTCAAGCACGCGGCCGCGTCCGCGATCGACGTGCGTGTCCGGTACCACGCCGCGGAGCTGGAGATCGACATCACGGACGATGGTCGCGGCGCGCCGCCGGGGGCGCCCGCGGGCGTGGGGCTTGGCCTGATCGGCATGCGGGAGCGCGTCGCCGCGCACGACGGCGTCCTGGAGGCCGGGTCGCGTTCCAGCGGCGGCTACCGGGTACGGGCCCGCTTCCCGCTCGCCCAATCCCAGGCGGTGCCGTCATGATCCGGGTACTGCTGGCCGACGACCACCACCTGGTGCGGACCGGGTTCCGGGTCATCCTCGAGGCGGAGGACGACGTCGAGGTTGTCGGTGAAGCCTCGGACGGGGCACAGGCCGTCGACCTCGCCGCCGGCACGCGGCCCGACGTGGTGTTGATGGACGTGGAGATGCCCGTCGTCGACGGGCTCGAGGCGACCCGGCGGATCGTCGCCGCCGACACCGGCCCCGCGGTGTTGATCCTCACCACGTTCGACCGCGACGACTACCTCTTCGCCGCGCTACAGGCCGGCGCTAGCGGTTTCCTGCTGAAGAACGGCACGCCGGAGGCCCTGGTCGAGGCCATCCGTGTGGTGGCCCGGGGCGACGCGCTGCTGGCCCCCGAGATCACCCGCCGGGTCATCGCGACGTTCACCAGGCCGGGCGCGGCCACCCGCTCCAACAGCGAGCGGCTGTCCGAGCTCACCCCGCGCGAGCATGAGGTACTGGTGCTGCTGGCCAGCGGTGCGACCAACGCCGAGATCGCCGCCGCGCTAGTCCTCGGCGAGGCCACGGTCAAGACCCACGTCAGCCGGGTGCTTGCCAAACTGGGCGTGCGCGACCGCACCCAGGCCGTCGTGTTCGCGTACGAGCACCGGGTGGTGACGCCGGGCGGATGACGCGGGTCCGTCGCACGACGGACCCATGCGATCCTCCCGGCGCTGGACGCGGCCGCGTCTGGCCCTGCCTAGCGTCGAGTCATGACACAGTTGCTGCGTCTGGACGGGCTGAACCGGGCCTTCGGCGGACGGCAGGCGCTCAAGGACGTCACGTTCGACGTGGCGCCCGGTCGGCTGACCGGCTTCGTTGGCGCCAACGGCGCGGGCAAGACCACCGCCATGCGGATCATCCTCGGCGTGCTCGCCGCCGACTCCGGCACGGTGACCTGGGGCGGCGCCCAGCTGACCCGCGATCATCGCCGGCGTTTCGGCTACATGCCGGAGGAGCGCGGCCTCTACCCCAAGATGACCGTCCGGGAACAGCTGAGTTACCTCGGCCGGCTGCACGGCCTGACCGCCGTCGCGGTCGCACGGAACATCACCGGCCTGCTCGACCGGCTGGGGATCGGCGAGCGGGCCGACGAGCAGCTCGAGAAGCTGTCGCTGGGCAACCAGCAACGGGTCCAGATCGCGGCCGCGCTGGTGCATGAGCCGGAGTTGCTGGTCCTCGACGAGCCGTTCTCCGGCCTCGATCCGATCGCCGTGGACACGGTCGTGGCCGTGCTGCGCGAGCAGACCGCCGGCGGCGTACCGGTGCTGTTCTCCAGTCATCAGCTCGACGTGGTCGAGCGGCTCTGCGACGACCTGGTCATCATCGGCGACGGCGCCATCCTCGCCGCCGGCCGGCGGGACGAACTCCGTGCGGCCTATGCCCTGCCGAGGTACGAGATCCGGGTCGCCGGCGACGCCGGTTGGCTGCGCGACCAGCCCGGCGTGACCCTGGTAGACCTCGACGGGCGGCACGCGGTGTTCGACCTCGCCGCCGGAGCCGACGACCAGGCCGTGTTGCGGGCGGCGCTCGCCCGCGGGCCGGTGCGCGCGTTCAGCCCGGTCGCCCCGTCCCTCGCCGAGATCTTCCGGGAGGTCGCCCGGTGACCACACTCGACGCCGTCCGCCTCGTCGCCGCCCGGGAGATCCGGGTCAAGCTGCGCGACAAGGCGTTCCTCTGGAGTACGGCCATCTTCCTGCTCATCGCGGTCGGCGCGACCGTCCTGCCCGGGGTCTTCGCCGGTGGGGCGTCGTCGGTGGCCGCCGTCGCCGGCCCGGCCGCGACCGCGCTGGCCGACGCCGGCCTCGACGTCCGTACCGTCACCGATGACGCCGCGGCCGAGCGGCTCGTCCGCGACGGCGACGTCGACGCGGCCGTGGTCGCCGGTCCGCGGGTGCTCGCGATGGACGACGCGCCCTCCGACGTCGTGGAGGCGCTCAGCGCGCAGCCACCCGTGGAACTGCTCGATCCGAACGCCGTCGACCCCGTGCTCGCGTTCATGATCCCGTACGCGTTCGCATTCGCCTTCTTCATCACCTCGCTGACGTTCGGCCTACAGATCGCGCAGAGCGTCACCGAGGAGAAGCAGACCCGGGTGGTGGAGATCCTCGTGGCCACGATCCCGGTGCGTGTGCTCCTGGCCGGCAAGGTGATCGGCGGCGCCGTGCTGGCGTTCGGTCAGATCGCGCTGATCGCGGCGGCGGGCACAGCCGGCGCCCGGCTGGCTGACGCACCGGACAACGTACTGTCGCCGCTCGGCCCGGCGATCGGCTGGTTCATCCCATTCTTCGTCCTCGGCTTCGTGATGCTGGCGGCGCTGTGGGCGGCCATCGGCGCGCTCGTCAACCGCCAAGAGGACATCGGTGGCGCGTCGATGCCGGTCCAGATGGCGATGATGCTGCCCTTCGTCGCGGTGATCGTCCTGCAGGACAACCCGCTGGTGATGACGATCCTGTCGTACCTGCCGGTGTCCTCGCCAACGGCGATGCCGGCGCGGCTGTTCGCCGGTGAAGCCGCCGCCTGGGAGCCGCTGTTGTCGCTCGGGATCCTGGCGCTGACCGCGGTGGCGACGTTGTTCGCGGGGGCGCGGATCTACGAAGGCTCGCTACTGCGGACCAACGGCCGCACGAAGATGACGACCGCCTGGCGCGACCGCGAGGCGGCCCGGCTGGCCGGCTGACAGCGGTCTTCGATCTCCACTGTGGTCGGCATGGGCGAGCGTCGACCGCATACTCGAGGCCACCAGGCATCCGGCCGACGTCGTCACGCGCCTCGACCGCGCTTCCGGCTACTCTCGGCAGGTGCCCGACTATCTGGCGGTCGATCTCGGCGCCGAGAGCGGACGCGTCGTGCGTGGCACCTTCGACGGCGGTCACCTCACGGTCGAGGAGATTCACCGGTTCGTCAACCAGCCGATGACGTTGCGGGATGGCCTGCACTGGGACGTTTCGACATTGTTCGCGGAGCTGTCCGCGGGTCTGGCCGCTGCGGCCGGGGTTGCTGGCCGTGGCCGCGCCGCGAGCGTAGGCATCGACACCTGGGGTAACGACTTCGCATTGCTTGGTCCCGACGGTGCGCTGGTGTGCGACCCCTGGCACCACCGCGACCGGCGCACGGATGGAGTCACCGCCCGGATCCTCGCTCGCGCCGAGGGCGCGGAACTGTACCGCACCACCGGCACGCCGCCGCTGCCGATCAATACGGCGACCCAGCTCGTCGCGATGGAGGGTTCAGCGCTGCTCGACGAGGCCGACCGTCTCGCTCTGCTTCCCGACCTCTTCGCGTACTGGCTCACCGGAGAGCACGCCACCGATCAGACGATCGCCAGCACCAGCCAGCTGATGGACGTCTCCGCCCGCAGGTGGTCACTCGACGTCATCAAGCAGTTGGGCGTCCCGGCCCGGCTGTTCCAGGGTGAGGTCGTACCCCCGGGCACGCCGGTCGGCCAGGTCCTGGCGAGCGGTGTGGCAGGCGCGGCACTTCCAGGGGTACCGGTGATCGCCGTCGCGGGTCACGACACCGCGTCGGCGGTCGCGGCCGTCCCAGCGGCTGGCGCCTTCGGCTACGTGTCCAGCGGCACCTGGTCCTTGGTCGGCCTGGAGCTGCCCGAGCCGGTGCTCACCGACGAGGCACGGCGGGCGGGTTTCTCGAACGAGGCCGGCGTCGGCGGGACGGTGCGGTTCCTGCGTAACGGCACGGGCCTGTGGCTGCTCCAGCGATGCCGGGCGGCCTGGCGGCGCACCGCGCCGTTGTCCTACAGCGAGTTGACCTCAGCGGCGGGGCGAGAGCCGGGTTTTCGCACCCTGTTCGATCCGGACGACCCGACGTTCCTGTGGGAGGGCGACGTGCCGGCGCGTATCGCTGAGATCTGCGCGGCGACCGGGCAGCCGGTTCCGGTCGATCCGGCTGGGACGGCCCGGTGCATCCTGGACAGCCTGGCCTGTCGGTACCGATGGACGCTGGAACGAGCCGAAGCGCTGTCCGGACACGCCGCGGAGGTGGTGCACATCGTCGGCGGCGGCGCGGCGAACACGGTGCTCTGCCAGCTGACCGCGGACGTGATGGGACGGCCGGTGTTCGCCGGCCCGGTCGAGGCCACCGCGATCGGCAACATCCTCGTCCAGGCGTGGACGGCCCGGGAACTCGGGTCGTTGGCGGACCTGCGCGCGGTGGTGCGGCGTTCGATGCCGCCGCGGATCTACGAACCGAGGCGGGACCGGGGAGAATTCGAAGCCGCGTACGCGCGTTTCGTTGCGCTCCTGTAGCCTACTTGTGATACAAGTTGACAGAAAGTGCCATGATCTGAGTCCCTGGAAGGGCAGGTAGCAACCCTCGATGTTGATCGCCGAGCGCCGCCGTCTCCTGCTCGAGCAGGTGCGTCAGCGCGGCTATGCCTCGTTCCGGGAGCTCGCCGACGAGCTGGGCATCTCGGAGTCGACGGTGCGGCGTGACCTACGTCTGATGGTGGCAGAGGGTTTGCTCGAATCGATCCGTGGTGGCGTTGGCCCGCCGCCGACGGCTACCCGCGACACCGGGCTTGCGCTCCGGCCGGATTTCGACGGCACAGCGCTCCCGCTCGGCCGTGCCAATGGAGCCGGCGCGGTCGGCGCGCAGGCCATGAGTGGCGGCGCGGACGGGATCGGTCGCCAGGACGCGTTTGAGCTGGGGGACGACCCGGTCCCCGTCGAGCGGCAAGCCATCGCGGCGCATGCCGCGGCGCTGGTCAAGCCCGGAAGTGCGATCCTGCTCGGGCCGGGCCGGACGACCGTCGCCCTCGCCCGCGAGCTCACCACGATCAGTTCCCTCACCGTGGTCACGAATTCCGTGCTCGTGACCCAGGCGTTGTTGCGGGCGCCGCAGATCGACGTGGTGATGGTGGGTGGCGCGCTGCGCCGCTCGATCGGCGCCCTGGTCGGCCCCGTCACCGAGCAGAACCTGCAGGGGCTGCGGGGCGACCAGGTCTTTCTCTCCGGTGACGGTGTGACGGTCGATCGCGGGCTCACCACGCCGAACGTGTTCGCGGCCGCCACCGATCAGGCGTTGATGGCGGCCGGGCGTCAGGTGGTGGTCCTCGCCGACCGCACCAAGCTGGGCAATGACACGATGTGTCAGACGGTGCCGGCCAATCGCATCGACGTACTGGTGACCGATTCGGGTGCCGATCCGGAGATGCGCCGCCTTCTCGCCGCTACCGGCATCGATGTACGAGTGGTCCCGGTGGGACCCGCCTGAGCGGACCTTCAGTGCCGTGTCAGTAGGCGCTGCGTCCCTTTGACTCCGCTTTAGTCGGATTGCGGCCGTTCTCATAAGTGTTTCCGGCGCGCGCTGCCCAGGCTTTGCCGTTCAGCTCTTGACAGCAGTTGACACCTAGCGGCTACTCTCTGGTCAGATCCTGTCAGAGCCCTTCACTTTCCATCATGTTCTTGCTGTTCATGGCAGGCGGCGCTCGCGCGCCGACACGCTCCTACGAACGGAGTCCGCCGATGTCCGGGTCACGTGGCGTCGCCAGGAACGCGATCGCCGTCGCCTCCCTCCTCACCCTCGCGCTCGCGGTGAATGGCTGCACCAAGGCGGCTGACGAATCTCCCACCAACACGACCAGCGCGGCGCAGCAGCAGGTACAGGGCACCGCCGGTGTGGGGGCGTGCACCTATGACAAGTACAACGGCGGCGTTCCGAAACTCGACCTCAAGAACGTCACCGTCGGGTTCGCGCAGTCGGAGAAGGAAGCAAACCCCTTCCGCATCACGGAGACCCAATCGATCAAGGATGAGGCGGCCAAGCGGGGCATCAAGCTGATCACGACCAACGCGCAGTCCGATCTCAACAAGGAGATCGCCGATATCCAGGGGATGATCGCCCAGGGCGCCAAGGCGTTGATCATTTCTCCGTTGAACTCCGAGGGCCTCGATCCGGCGCTCAAGGCGGCGCAGGACGCCAAGGTGCCGATCATGACCATCGACCGGTTGCTGACCACGAAGACGGCCTGCACCGACTACATCGGATGGATCGGCTCTGACTTCGTCGAGCAGGGCAAGCGCGCCGCGGATGCCATGATCAAGGTTACCGGTGACAAGGGTGACGTCGCGATCCTGCTCGGCGCCTCGGGCGTCAACGTGACCGTTGACCGCACGAAGGGTTTCAAGGACCAACTGGTCGCCAAGAACTCCGGCCTGCGGATCGTGGCAGAACAGACCGGCGACTTCACCAGGGAGAAGGGTCAGAAGGTCACCGAACAGCTCATCACGGCCAACTCCAACATCACCGCGATCTACGCCGAGAACGACGAGATGGCGCTGGGTGCCGTGGCCGCGCTCAAGGCGGCCAACAAGAAGCCGGGCGACGTCAAGATCATCACGATCGACGGGACCAAGGGTGCTGTGCAGGGCATCCTCGACGGGTGGATCTCCGGGGTGATCGAGTCCAACCCGCGGTTCGGACCACTTGCGTTCCAGGCGCTGGAGGACTTCTACAGCGGCAAGGGCGTGCCGGAGAAGACCATCATCTCCGACAAGGAGTACACAAAGGAGAACGCCCCGACCGAGCTGGCCAATGCGTACTAGCGAGGCAGGCACGACGGCGCCGGCGCTGCGGGTGCGGGCGGTGAGCAAGCGGTTCGCGGGCGCAAGGGCACTCGACGGGGTATCGCTCGACCTCAACCCGGGCGAGGCTCATGCCCTGGTCGGTGAGAACGGCGCCGGCAAGTCGACTTTGATCAAGCTGATCACCGGCGTCCACCGTCCCGATGAGGGCCAGGTGTACTACGACGGCGAGCCGGTCCAGTTCGCGGGACCCCGGGACGCTCAGGCCGCGGGTATCAGCACCATCTATCAGGAGGTCAGCCTCGTACCGCTGCGGAGTGTGGCCGGAAACCTGTTCCTTGGCCGGGAGCCGACCAACCGCCTCGGTCTGGTCAGTTTCCGCCGGATGAACCGGCAGGCGCGCGACGTGCTGCAGCGGTACGGGATCACGGTCGACGTCCGCCGGCCCCTCGGCGAGCTCGGCCTCGGGGTCCAGCAGATGATCGCCGTGGCCCGCGCGTTGTCCACCGACGCCCGAGTGGTCATCATGGACGAGCCGACGTCGTCGCTGGAGCCGCGCGAGGTCGACCGGCTGGTCGCGGTCATCGAGCTGCTGCGCCGCCAGCAGATAGCGGTGCTGTACGTGACACACAAACTCGACGAGGTTTTCCGCGTCTGCCAGCGGGTCACCGTGCTGCGTGACGGCCAAGTTGTCCACAGTGGATCCGTTGCGGACACCAACCGGCTCAGGCTGGTAGCCATGATGCTCGGCCGCGCCGTAGCGGATGTGCGCGAGCACGGAGCCACCAGCTTCAGCGAGGAGCATCACGCGGCATCGGGGGAGCCGGTCCTGCGGGCCGAAGGGCTGACCCGCCGGCCGCTGCTCTCGCGGGTCAGCGTCGACGTGCACGCTGGCGAGGTGGTCGGGTTGGCGGGCCTGCTCGGGTCCGGGCGCACCGAGACCGCGAAGGCCGTGTTCGGAGCCGAGCCGGTCGACAGCGGCTCTGTTCATGTCCGCGGCCACGCGGGCGGCGCCGCCAAGCGGGCCCGTCGCTGGTCACCGGCCGCCGCCATCCGGCACGGCCTGGGCATGGTGCCCGAGGATCGCGCGGCCGAGGGTGTGATCGGCGAGCTGTCGGTACGCGACAACATCGTGCTCGCCGCTCTGCCACGGCTCACCCGGGCAGGGTTCCTCTCCGACCGGCGGCAGGACCGGCTGGTGGACACGTTCGTCAAGCGCCTGCAGATCAAGCTGTCCAGCCCGCACCAGAAGGTACGGGAGCTGTCAGGTGGCAACCAGCAGAAGGTGCTGCTGGCTCGGATGCTGTGCCTGCACCCGGCGGTGCTCATCCTCGACGAGCCGACCCGCGGCATCGACGTGGGCGCCAAGGCCGAGATCCAGGCTCTCATCGACGAACTGGCCGCGCAGGGCCTTGGCGTCCTGCTGATCTCGTCCGAATTGGAGGAGCTCGTCGAGGGCGCCGACCGAGTACTCGTGCTGCGCGATGGCGCCGTCGTGGGAACGCTGCGCGGGGCGGACATCGACGAGGACCGGATCATGCACACGATCGCGGCGGCGCCACCGGACGCCGCGGCGTCCGGGGAGTGATCGTGACTGTCCAGGCCGTCGGGCGGCGCGGCCGCACCAACCCACGGGAACAGCTCCAGGCGGCGGGCGTCTATCTGGCCATCGCCGCACTTCTGCTGTTCAACCTGGCCTTCACCCCACACTTCGCGACGGTTACCAACCTGCGCCTCCAACTGATACAGGTCGCACCGGTCGCGATCGTAGCCGTGGGGATGGCGCTGGTCATCGCGACCGAAGGCATCGACCTGTCGGTCGGCTCCACAATGGCCATCGCCGCCGCGCTCATCCCGCTCTACATCGGGTACGGCGCGTGGCCGGCGATCGCGGTCGCACTGCTCGCCGGGGTGGCCGTCGGCTTGGTCAACGGTGGCCTGGTCGCGTTCGCCGGCATGCAACCGATCATCGCGACACTCGGACTGCTGGTGGCTGGGCGGGGACTCGCGCTGGTGCTCGCGGACGGCCGGCTTGTCGAGCTGTTCGATCCGACGCTGGGCGCGTTGGGCAACAGCGCGGTGCTCGGCCTGCCGGTGAGCCTCCTTATCGTGGTCGGCGTCGCGGCGGTGGCCGGCATCGCGATGCGACGCACGGCGTTCGGCCGCCGGGTCCTGGCCATCGGTGGCAACCGTGCCGCGGCCAACCTGGCCGGGCTGCCCGTCAAGCGCACCCTCGTTACGGTGTACGCGTTCAGCGGCCTCCTAGCGGCCAGCGCCGGAATACTCAGCACAGCGCGCCAGAGCGCCAGCGATCCCTCCTTCGTCGGCCTGCTCATCGAGCTCAGCGCGATCACCGCGGTCGTCGTCGGCGGCACTCCGCTGTCGGGCGGCCGGGTGCGCATTCTCGGAACGCTGATGGGTGCGCTGCTGATGCAGCTCATCACGGCCACCATCATCCAGCACAACCTGCCTGACTCCACGGCGCGCATGGTCCAGGCGGCGATCATCGTGGCGGCCGTGTACATCCAACGTGGACGGAGCCGGATGTGACAGTCGTGGCGGACACTCCAACCGGGAATCCGGCGGCGCTTCGACGCCTGCGGTCCGAGCCGCTCGCCCTGTGGGCCCGGCGCGGCAGCGCGCCGCTCGTGCTTGTGCTGGTGCTCGTGGCCGGGTCCGCCGTGTTCGGCGGACGCTTCGCCAGTGCCCTGAACTTCGGCAACATCGCGCTGGACAGCTCGTACCTCCTACTCATCGCGATCGGTATGACGTTCGTCATCGTCAGCGGCGGGATAGACCTGTCGGTCGGTTCGCTCCTCGCGCTATCCGGCGTCCTGACGGCGTACGCGTCGCGGTGGGGCTCGCTGCCCGCCCTGCTCGTACCACTCGGTGTGTGCGCCCTGTTCGGTCTGGCCAACGGGCTGCTCGTGGGACGAGCCCGGATCGCGCCGTTCATCGTGACCCTCGCCGCGCTGCTGTTCGCCCGGGGTCTGGCGTTCGCCGTGTCCGCAGAGGGCAATCAGGTTCACATCATCCCACCGGAGCTTGCGTTGACCCGGATTGGCCAGGCTCGGTTTCTCGGCCTCGGGGCACCGGTGTGGTTCGCCCTGACGGTGTTCGCCATCGGGCTCGTCGTGCTCAACCGGAGCCGGTTCGGTCAGGCCGTGTTCGCCATCGGCGGCAGCGAGGAAGCGGCCGAGCTGATGGGCCTGCCGGTGCGCCGGGTCAAGACCGTGGTGTACGTGTTGAGCGCGGTATTGACCGGGTTCGCCGGCGTGCTGGTCGCCGCACAGACGCAGTCGGGCCTGCCCACGATCGGCGAGGGGCGGGAGCTGGAGGCGATCGCGGCCGTCGTGATCGGCGGGACGCTGCTGTCGGGTGGAGCCGGATCGCTATTCGGCACGTTGGCCGGCGTCCTGCTGCTGAAGGTAATCCAGAACCTCATCAACCAGGTCGGCACGCTGACCGCCTACTACCAGCAACTCGTAAGCGGAGCGTTCCTCATCGTCGTGGTGCTCATCCAGTCGCGACTGGCGCGCCGGAGCCCGCGGTGAGCGCGGCCGCCAGCCGCGCGCCCGGCGTCGCGCCGCCGCGGGAGCCGGACCGCGGCGGGCAACCGACACGGGTTGCCGTGGTGGGCACCGGAGCCTGGTGGGGCCTACAGCACGCCAACGTGTTCTCCTCGCGTCCGGACACCAAACTGGTCGCGATCGTCGGTCGCGATCCGACCCGCACCGCGGCGCGGGCGCACGAGTACGGCGTACCGGCCTATGTGGACATCGAGGAGATGCTGGACCGGGAGTGTCCGGATCTGGTGTCGCTCTGCCTGCCCAATGAGGGCCATTTCGAACCGACGCTGCGGGTCATCCGGGCCGGATTCCCGCTGCTGGTCGAGAAGCCCCTGGTGTTCAGGCCAGAGGAGGGAGCCATGCTGCTGGCCGAAGCGCAGGCACGCGACCTTTTCTTCGCCATCAACTTCAACCACCGGTACGCCCAGCCCGTCCGGATGGCACGCGCGGCGGTGGATCGCGGAGACCTCGGTCAGCCGGTGTTCGCGACGTGGCGGTTCGGTGGGGAGCCAGGCAGCAGCGCGCATCCACACGCCAACCTGATCGAGACTCAGTGCCACGGTCTGGACATGCTGGAGTACCTGTGCGGTCCAGTCGATTCGGTGATGGCTCAGATGACCGATGTCACCGGGCGTGGCTGGTCGACGCTGGTGGTGGCGCTGCGCTTCGCCAGCGGCGCGGTCGGCAGTCTGGTGGGTAGCTACGACTCCTCGTACGCCTACCTTCCAACGCACCTCGTCGAGGTGAACGGCACGGCGGGCCGGCTGGTCATCGAGGACACCGTGCGTCGCTTCACCTTCCAGGCGGCCGGCGACGAGACCGCCCGCGTGTGGCAGGCCGGGTACTTCAACGACCAAGACCGGGACTTCCATCACACGTTCGACCGCCACGTCGACGATCTGCTCGACGCGCTGCGGCAAGGGCGCGAGCCGCCGGTACACGCGCGAGCCGGGCAGCGGGCCCTTGTCGTGGCCAACGCCATCATCCACTCATTCGAGACCGGTACGCGGGCGACCGTCGGGTGAATGAGATGTTGTCCGCCACCTATCCGAAAGGTAAGGCGAGTGTCGCGAAGGGAGTTGGCCATTGTGTCTCCGCGGCCATGTCGGCGGGTGCCCGCCGGCTGCGACAGTGATCGCATGAACGCGATGCGGAGAGGTGGCGGTATCGCCGCCGTGCTGGCCGGAGCGCTGGCGTTGTCCGGCTGTGGGGCGGCGGAGCGGGACGGCGCCGGGACGGTCGCCGCCAGCGGGCAGCCGGCGACCGCCGCGGCGGCGCGGACGGACGTCCAGGTGAACCGCTCCTACTGGTACGCCGGTTTCAAGGTGACCCTCGGCACGGCGCGCCTGTCGTCGGCGAACTCCGATGCCGATGGGTCACCAGTGCTGGTCATCGACGCGACATTTCAGAACCTCAGCCCGGACCGGGCCGCCGAACCGCCCGGAGACCTGCTACTGACCAGCGGCGCCGACAGCTACGACAAGCTGTCGGAGGCGCATGCGGATCTGCCCGAGGTTCCGGCTCAGCGCAGCAAGACAGGAAAGATCGCGATCGAGGTGGACGACCGGTTCGAGCTCTCGCAGGGGGTGCTGACGGTCGGCGAGCCGCGGTCCCGGCAGGCCACCGTGCCGCTGGCCCGACCGGACGGGGCGATCCTGCTGGAGCCCCGGCCGATCAGCATCCGGGGCCGGGTGCATCCCGAAGGCAGGAAGGACGTCTTCGTCACCGTCACCGGCGGCGAGGTCCGCGCCGACGACTCGGCGAATCTCGCGCAGGCGCCCGCCGGTCAGGAGTACGTCCTGATCTCGTTCACGGCCACCAACGACGGGGCTGCCGGGATGACGTACGTGTTCGACCGGGACCTGAATCTGGTCCTGCCCGACGGCAGCAAAGTCGGGAACGCGGGCTCCTGCAGCCGGGCGCAGGTGCACGTCCAGCCGCATTCGACGGTGACACCGGACGGCCCGGCTTGCTTCGCGGTCCCCGCACCGGCTACCGGCGCATACCGCTTCGTCTGGGACAACAAGGACAGTGCGGGCCTGCGGTTCTCCATCGATTGAGGATTCTGAGAGGCGGTCGCCCGTGCTTACAATCCGGCCGGACGAAGCGACCGTGAGGACATTCATGACGCAAGGCGGGGCGGATGCACCCGTGCCTACCGGCACGCTGACAGGCTCGACGGGCGGCGCGCCCGGCGAGCCTTCTCCGGCCGGGCCGCTGCTGCCTGGCGACCCACGCCAGCTCGGTCCTTACCGTGTCGTCGGCCGTCTGGGTGAGGGCGGCATGGGCACGGTCTTCCTCGCCACTGACGTCGCCGCCCGCGGCGGCGCGCCGGTGGCGATCAAGGTGATCCGCTCCGAGTACGCCCGTGACGAGGTGTTTCGTGCGCGGTTCCGCCGGGAGGCCGAGGCCGCCCGCCGGGTGGCCCGGTTCTGCACCGCGCAAGTGCTCGACGTCGTGCTCGACGGCGATGTGGCCTACCTGGTGACCGAGTTCATCGACGGCCCGACGCTGGCCGCCTGGATCGCACAGGGCGGCCCGTTGCGCGGGTCTATGTTGGACAGTCTGGCGACCGGCGTGGCCGCCGCACTCAACGGCATCCACGCCGCCGGCATCGTGCATCGCGATCTGAAGGCCGGCAACGTACTGCTGTCCCGGCTCGGCCCGAAGGTGATCGATTTCGGGATCGCTCGCGCCACGGACCATGCGGTTGCCCGCACCGATTCCGGCCCGGTGATCGGCACGCCCGCCTACATGGCGCCGGAGCAGTTCGACGGGAAGATCGTCGCGGCGTCGGACGTCTTCGCGTGGGGCTGTGTGATCACGTATGCGGCGACGGGGCGGACGCCTTTCGGCGCCGGCACGCCGTACGAGTTGATGCGGCGTGTGATCAGCGACGAGCCGGACCTGTCCGGGCTGGAGCCGCCGCTGCGCGACCTGGTCGGTCGTACCCTGTGCAAGCGGCCGGAGCAGCGGCCCACCGCGCGCGAGCTGCTGCTGGCTCTCGTGGGTGATAGAACCGACCCGGTGCTCGCGACCACCAAGATGCTGGACGCGACGGACTGGACCCTCCCGGACGCGCCGCACGATGCCGCGCCGTCCCGTGGCGAGCGGCGGCGGATCCCGTACCGGTCGCTCGCCCTGGCCGCGGTCGCCGTCGCGACCCTGGTGACGGCCCTGACTCTGCTTCCCGGCCTGGGCACGCCCGGCAACGACGGCGCCCAACCCGGCCCCACGCCGACCGGCACCGTGACCGCCGGGACGGCCACGCCGGCCAACAGCGCCAGCTCCGGTGGAAGTCCTGCCAGCCCCGGTGGAAGCAGGGCCACCGCCGGCGCAAGCCCGGCCGGCACCGCCGGCCGCAGCATCAGCCTCGACGTCCGCGTGCCGGAGAGCGGTACGGCCGTCCTCGGCATCGGGGAGGTCGACCGCTACCACCTCGTGCTGGTTAGCGGCAGCCGTGTCTACCTGCAGGGCGTCGCCGAGAATTGCGGCGCTCACCTGCTGCCTTGGACGCTGGTCCGCGGCGGCCGCACCGTCGCCGGTGCGAATCTGACGTGCGGGCGGCATGGGCCACTCCAACTCGACGCCGGAGACTACGAACTGCGAGTCGGTGGGCCCGGCGTCGATGGCCGCTACGCGCTGCGGCTGATTCGGGCGTAGGGCGGCCCGGAATGAGACATCACCTAGAGGCATGGACGCCGGCTGGCCCGCAGGTCGTGTCGTTGGACGGCGACCGGCTGACACTCGGCAGCGCAGACTCCAACGATCTCGCGGTGCCAGTCGATCGCAGGCTGTCCCGGCTGCACGCCGTACTTCAGCGCTACCCGGCCGGTTGGTGTGTGCGAGACCTCGGCTCCCGGAACGGAACGTTCGTCAACGGCCAACGCATCTGGCAGGACCGGGCGCTGGTCGACGGCGACGAGATCCGGGCCGGCTCGTCGCGCTTCGTCTACCGAACCGGCCGCGGGGCGGTGATCGCGGGCCCGCCGACCGAGGGCGCGGCGGCCGGACCGGCGTTGACCGCCCGGGAGCGGGACGTGTTGATCCATCTTTGCCGCCCGCTGCTGACCCACCAGTTGTTCACCGAGCCCGCCTCCAGCCGCGAGATCGCCGCGGCGCTGGTGGTTACCGAGGCCGCGGTCAAACAGCACCTGCTGCGCCTGTACGAGAAGTTCGGCATCGATGGTGACGGCGACCGGCGACGGGTCCGGCTCGCCAACGAGGCCATGGCACGGTTGTCGGTCACGCTGGCCGATCTGCGTGGAGCGTCGGGCGGTGATGGCGGCGTTGGACGCCTTTGACGCCTGGCTGGCGTACCTGTTCGACCGGCCGGCCGAAAAGCGCCGCCGCGCCGAGCCTGCGTCGACGGAGTGGATGACCAGGCACGCTCCGCACGATGGTCCGGTGGCAGCGGCGGAACGGATCCGTCGCCTGTTCGGTGACGCCGGCAACCTGCTGCGCCCGTACTCCGATGAACAGGTCGGGCTCGGGCTCGGCTACATCGTGGACAGCTCCTACGACGGTGAGATCCGGGCACTCGCCGACCCTCGGGTGCCACGGGTGGTTCGTATCGGTGGACTGCGCTCCATCCGTAGCCTGTTCGCCGAGGTCTTCGCCCAGCGTCTGGAGGGCGACGACCTCGGCGGCAGATGCAGGACGACGCTGGAGCACGTCTGCTTCATGTTCTGGGACATCGCGCCCGTCGGCCGGCTCGGCGACGACACGATCCTGGACGTGCTGGAGGACACCCTGGCACTGGACTCGACCGCGTGCCACTGGGCTGCATTGCACGGGCTGGGCCACGCATATCACGACGCGCCAGGCCATGTGCCGGGCATAGTGGACAGTTGGTTGCGGTCACACCGCGAGATATCGCCGGCGCTGCGCGAATACGCCACCCTTGCCCGCATGGGCGCAGTCAACTGATGAGCATTGCCTGTCCCGCTGGTCGGCCGAGCGCCGCGGTACGGCTTGAGCGCGACGGTAACCAGGAGGACATCACCAACGACGCGATCACGTCCTGGTCGACCGTGCCGTGCCACCGCTTCGAGTGCTCCGACAACCCGGGCGGCGAGCATCTCTCGCTCGCCAGCGCGCCCGCCGTTCTCGGGCGCCTAGTCGACAACCTGCGCCGGCCGAAGTCGGCCTGCTGACGTCGCGACAGCTCTGTAGGCGCCCCGCATGGCCGCTGGCCCGACCGCTACGTGCTCGCGTGTAGCGGTGGGGCCGGCACCCGTCCACGCGCCAAGACGGTAGCGGCACCGGGAGGGCGGGAATCTTGTGCCGGATCGGTTTAGCGTGACGGCCGTCGAGCCTCGGCGAGACCGGGCTCATCACGCAGGACTTCTTCCGAAACATTCCCGAGACATCTTGACGTGCGTCACTGTTATCGTTCACAGTCCATGGAGTGGTGCGTTCCAGTCGCACCGCCGGTCGGCGACCTATCGCCGTACAGCCATACATATTCCTGCCCGAGTAGCCGTTTGTTAGCGTTGTTAACGCTAACAAACGTCGATGTCGATGCCTGGGTCGCCCGTGCGTGGGTGGCGTCCGCGCCGATGGGCGCTTCATGTCGGCGGTCCCCATGATCGAAAGGAGAGATGCTATGCCAGTTAGATCTGCGCGCGCCGCGAGGTGGCGTCGCGGGTGGCGGTCGGGGTTGGCCGCCGCGGCTGCCGCGGTGGTCGTGGGCGGCGCCCTGGTCACCGTGGCCGCGACGTCGGCGTCAGCGGCCACGGTGGACACCACCGCCTGGTACGTGTTGGTGAATCGGAACAGTGGCAAGGCGTTGGACGTGTACAACCTGGCCACCAACGACGGCGCGCGGATCGCGCAGTGGGCGCGTAACGACGGTGCGTGGCAGCAGTGGCAGTTCGTCGACTCCGGGGGTGGGTACTACCGGCTCAAGTCCCGCCATTCGGGCAAGGTGCTCGACGTCTACAACTGGTCGACAGCCGACGGTGGCGCGATCGTGCAGTGGGCCGACGGTAACGGAACCAACCAGCAGTTCCGGCTCGCCGACTCGGACGGCGGCTACGTCCGGTTGATCAACCGCAACAGCAACAAGGCGGTCGAGGTGCAGGGTGCCGCGACCAACGACGGTGCGAACGTCGTGCAGTACGCGGACTGGGGCGGCAGCAACCAGCAGTGGCAGCTCGTCCGCATCGGTGGGACTACGCCGACGACTCCGACGACGACGCCACCAACCGGTACGTGCAATCTTCCGTCGAGTTATCGGTGGAGTTCGACGGGGTCGTTGGCGAACCCGAGGTCG
>NZ_JBAKHX010000043.1:0-63996 GCF_036906915.1 Micromonospora sp. CPCC 206061 | reverse complement strand
CTGTCCGCCGGTCGCAAGTAGACAGTTAGCAAGATCCAGTTACACCGTTATCTTGACAGTCCCGATATTCCCGGCTGGGCAGCAGCAGGGTCAACGGGAAACGCGACTGGTTGGATGAGTCGGGCAGTTGCTGGGTCTCCAGCGTGAACGCCGATGATGAATTCGCGCGGCGGGTTGATTTCTGTACGTGCCCAAACGTTGGCGGACTGCGAGGCGGATGCATGAGCATCGCTTACGCGACCACATTGGAACCGCGGTGTCTTCGGGTGGCGGTTCTGCCTCGCTGGTGCGTGGCGGTGCTCGCAGGCGGCGGTCCGCGTGGCGCCGCATCCGGGAGACGTTAGGAATTTGTCCTATAGGCCGCAACTACTTGACTGGCGCCGTCGTTTAAATCGATGTTTCGTCGGTCATAGTGCGGGGTGATATGGGCGTCGAGCTGTCTCCGGTGGATGTGACTCTGCGATCGGCTGGTCAGTCGGGGTCGATTCCGACTCAGGTTGGCGCGGCCGGCCCCGTTGGAGCTGGCTGGCGGAGCCGGTGGGCCGACGCGCTGTTTCCGTTGGCGCCGGCGCGTCCGCTCACGCGGCGCAAGCTCTGGCTAGCGGGTGGTGCCGTGTTCGCCGGCGTTGCTTACTCGGTGGGGCGCGGGCGAGGGCCGGGTGCGCTCGACTCGATTTGGGCGGAGGATGGGCACGACTTCCTGGGGGATGCTGCCAATCTGGCATCCCTCGATGCCATTACCACGTCTCTGAACGGCTATTACCATCTCTATGCGCGACTGTTGGCCGAGGTGACCACTCTTTTCCCGGTCAGTTGGTGGGCGGCGATTAACACGTGGTGGGCGGTGCTGTCCACGGTGGCCTTGGCCGTTCTCGTATATGGGGCCAGTGCTGCGCACCTCCGCGATTCGTATTTGCGGTTGCTCGTCGCCGCGCCGCTTGTGGTGCAGTTCGTCGCGCATGGCGCCGCTGCGAACAACGTCGCCACCTTGCAGTTTCCCGCGTTGTACGCGCTCTTCTGGCTTCTCTTGCAAGTTCAGACTCGCCGCCTCGCGAGGATTGGTGCGCCGGTAGTCGCCCTGCTGATAGCACTTTCAACGACGCTGGTCGTGGCACTGATTCCCCTGGCTGTGGCGCGTGTCGCCCTGCGCCGTGACCGCGCCGGTGTGCTCCTTGCTGGCGCTCTCTTCGCGGGTGTCGCTTTCCAGCTGGCCGGCCTGGCCGCCGGCGATGCGGACCGCGGGGGCATCGGTTACCTGCGAATTGATCCTCTGTGGGTAATCCATGAGTTCGTGCGTGTCCAGCTTCCGGTCTCGGTTCTCGGCGAGGCGTGGATCCGAGGCAAGGTGGTGCATCATGGTGAGCACCTGGCGCTGATCCTGCTGGCGTGGGGCGTGGTGGTCGCCGCTGCCGGCGTGGCCGTATCTCGGCGGAGCCTGCCGGTCTGGCCTTTGGCCGCGGTGGCAAGCGTGCATGCGGTCGCCATCTTCGGCGTCCAGGTGACGCTCATCGGCAGTGTGCCCGATCGTTATCTGGTGGCGTCGATGCCGCTAGTAATCGTGGTGCTTGTTGCGCTGATGCGCCCGACGCGGCCGACCGCCGCCGCTCCGATCGTCGCGCTCTCGACGCTGCTGGTCGTCGTCTCGCTGGCCAACTATCGGCTCGACAGCACGCGCACCAAGCGCGTGCCGTCATGGACGGCGCAGGTGCGACAGGCCACCGTGCGATGCAAGGCCGAGCCGTCTCTGAGCTCGATCGTCGTGTTGTCCGGTCCCCGGCACAATATCTGGGGGACAGTCCGGCTCCCATGTGACCGTCTGCGCTGACGCATGGGCGCCGTCGTCGCGGCGGCCGATGGCGATGGGCGGTGGCGCAACTAGAGCCTTCCAGCCGAGCCAATTCGACCACGCCCAGTGACCGTCATCTGCGACCTGCCCGCCAACGTCATCGTCGCGATATGCGCCAATCTGCCGACTTGCGATGACCCCTTCTAGCAGGACACACCCAGGCCCGATTAAGGGCCAGTGCGCGCCGCTCGCCGAGGCCGTTGTCGACGAGGTTGCCTATCGTTCGTTGGTCCTGGGCTGATCGGCGGGGGAGCGAGGAGAGCCGGTGAGCCTAGAGTCGGTTGTCGTTGACGGCTTGGGTGACCCAGGGGATGACCTCGTCGAGCATGTCGTCGAGTGACGTGGTCGCCTCGAAGCCGAGCACCTCGCGGGCCTTGCGGACGTCGGGGACGCGCTTCTGGACGTCGTATTCGAAGGGTTTGTCGCAGACGTAGCGGAACGGGACGTCGGGGCCTTTGATCTTGCGCCAGATCACTTCGGCCAGTTCTAGCACGGTGGTGGACTCGGCGGTGGAGAGGTTGAAGTCCTTGCCGACCGCGGCCGGGTGTTCCATCGCGGTGACGATGCCGCGGGCCAGATCGCCGCCGTACGTGTAGTGGCGTACCTGGTGGCCCTCGCCGAGGATGTGTAGCGGGTCCTGGCCCTTGACGATCTTCTGTACGAGGTCGGGCACCACGTGTGACATGGCGAGCTTGACGTTGCCGGAGAGCACCTCGGCCTCGCCCAGCGCGCGCCCCTCGCCGACGCCGACGCAGTTGAACGGCCTCACGATCGTATATGGCAGCTGGTACTGCTCCCAGGCTGCCCGCGCGTAGTACTCGACGGCCAGCTTCTGGAAGCCGTATGAGGACAGCGGCGGTGGGATGGTCCGCTCGTCGCCCTCGGCCGACGGCCAGTGCGTGGTTGACTCGAACACCATTGACGAGGACATGTAGGTGACCTTCTGCAGCCGCCCGTCGCGGTGCGCGGCGATCGCCGCGTCGCAGGAGGCAGCCATGATGCGTTCGTTGGTGGCCAGCAGGTCGTACGCGTACGTGTGGAAGTAGGAGATCCCGCCGATCATGGCGGCGCCGGCGATGAAGTGGTCGCAGTCGGTGAGGAGTTTCGTCATCAGGTCGACGTCGCGGGCGTCACCCCCGACGAAGTGGTAGCGCGGGTTGCCGTCGTAGCTGTGGGTGACCGGGCCGTACTTGGAGTAGTTGTCCAGCCCGACCACCTCGTGGCCGCGGTCCAGCAGCTCCTCGACCACGTAGCCGCCGATGAAGCCGGCCGAACCGGTTACCAGGATCTTAGCCAACTGCGTTGCTCTCCTCACGAATCTGCTCTTCCGATGGGATCTCACGTTGTGCCACGATCTTCGCCGCGGTCAGCTTGCGGCCGAAGGCGAAGAAATACCACTTCAGGTAAGAGGGCAGGAACCGGCCGAGGTCGAAGCGCGACTCGCCGAGCTGCCGGTCGAGCCAAATGGTCGGGATCTCCGCCACCGGCAGCCGCAGCCGGGTGGCCTTGGCGGTCAACTCCAGGCCGATCTCGAAGCCGGTGCGCGACTCGATGCCGACGTCGCGGACGAACTGCGTGTCGTACGCCTTGAAGCTGTTCGTCGCGTCGCGCGTGCCGACCCGGGCGAACGTGTGCAGCGAGCGCCCCGCCCACCGCGACATCATCCGCTTCAGCCGGGGGCCGCCGACCTGCTGCCCGCCAGGCATGTACCGCGACGCGGCCGCCACGGCGACGCCCCGGGCGACCAGACGGGCCAGGTCGTCGATCTGCCGCGGGTCGTTCGACCCGTCGGCCATGGTCACCACCGCCACCGGGGCGCGGGCCTGGTCGATGCCGAACCGGATCGCGTTGGCCGGGCCGAACCCGTAGGTGTTCAGCAGCGGACGCACGCGCGGGTCGACGCGGGCGACCTGCTCCGCGTATGGCACGGTGGTGTCCTCCGGCATGTCGTGCACGATCAGGATCTCGGCAGGCAGTATCACGTCGCGCAGGATCCGGTCGAGGTAGCGCAGGATCGCCTCGCCCTCGTTGTAGACCGGGATGACCACCGAGACGCGAACCTTCATACCCGCACGCCCCGCCCGGTGAGGCCCCACATGTCGATCACCGGCTTGTCCGTGACTAGGTCCTGGTACTGCGCATGCGGGCAGGCGATCACCAGCAGGTCCGCCCGGTCCAGCACCTCGTTAAGGGGCAGGAACCGGTCGTCGGCGATGTACGGGTCGGTGCACAGTGTCTCCCGCGCCTTCAAAGAAATGATCTTGCGTAGTTTGTATGCCAGCGACTCGCGCGGGTCGTCGCTGCCACCCTTGAACGCCATACCCAGGATGCCCACCGTCGCAGACGGCAGGTCGAACTGCTCCTCCAGCCGCGACACCAGATAGAGCGGCAGGCCCTCGTTGATCAGCATGGCCGAATGACCCAGCACGAAGTTGTTGCGGTTGAACGCCGCCAGCTGCATCGTGTCCTTGAACAGGCACGGCCCGGCCGCGAATCCCGGCATCGGCAGGTCGGCCGCGCGCGGATAGTCGTACGTGATGGCGTGCCGGATCCGCGCGTAATCCAGTCCGAAGTCGTTGGCCATCATCCAAAACTGGTTGGCCGTGGCGAACTTGATATAGCGCCACGTGTTAGTGAACAGCTTGGCCAGCTCCGCCTCCTCCGGCTCCAGCGTGACGATCTGGTCGGTCAGGTGCCGGAACACCTTCTCAGCCCGCTGCACCGCCCGCGGCGTACGGGCCGCGACGATCTGCGGCAGCTCAAACAGCTCGGTCATCGCCTTCCCCTCGGCGATCCGCTCCGGGCAGAACGCCACGTCGACATCGATGCCCTTGCCGGCCAGCAACTTCTCGGTGAGCGCTGTCACACCCGGGTACACAGTGGACCGCAACATGACCAGGTGCCCGTCACGGAGTTGGTCGGCGCAGCGTTCCAAGGCCCTCGGCACCGCGCCCGGATCGGGGTTCAGGTGCTCGTCGACCGGCGTACCGACCACCACGACGACGTGCTCGGCGGAGCCCACCGCGACCGGGTCGGCCGACGCCCGCAACCGGCCGTCGGCCACCACCTCGGCCAGAACCGGACCGGCGCCCTCCTCCTCGAACGGCAGCCGCCCTGCGTTGACCGTGTCGACTACGGCAGCGTTGATGTCGTACAGCGCCACCGACAAGCCGCGCGACGCCAGTGCGATGCCGAGAGGAAGACCGACCCGGCCACATCCGCCGACTATGCAGACGTCTGTGGTGAATTGTGTTGCTTCGACCATAGGACCGGATTATGCCGGTCACGCCCCGCACAGGACAGCGCCCACGCGGCCGACCAGGCGGTCAGGTGCATCTGCTCGCGGTGATGGACCACGCCACCGGGGCGGTGCTCGGCCAGGTCCACGTCGCGGGCAAGACCAACGAGATCACCGCGTTCCGGTCGCTGCGGCGCGGCCTCGACCTGACCCGGACTGTCTTGACGGCGGACGCGCTGCACACCCAACACGAGCACGCCGACTGGCTCGTCCACACGAACAACGCCGCCTACATCTGTATCGTGAAACGGAACCAGCCCGGCCTGTACCGGCAGCTCGAAGCAATTCCGTGGCAGCAGGTCTCCGCCGGCGACGACACACCCGCGCCCGGGGCCCACGGCCGGGACGAGATCCGCCGCCTGCAGGTTGAGTGGCGGCGACTGACGAGATCCGACGCCGATGACGACCGCAAAATGGGTGCACTGGAAGACCGTGCCACTAACGCGGCGGGCGGCAGGACGGTCGTTCGTCTGGCTCGACGACGAGATCACCGACGCTAACCGGCAGTGGCAAATCAGGGGCACTTTCACGTTATCAAATACCGTCCCGTAGCCCACATGGATGAGCGTGTGAGGCTGGCGGTGCCGCGAGGTCCAGAAGTAGCATGTCGGCCATGCAATGGAGTACCCGCGTCAATGATGCACTCGCGAAGACTACGGGATACATGATCGTCCGCAACGGAGCCCCCAAGGCTGAGTTTCCCGCCGACTACGACGAGATGGCGCGCCCTATTCTGCGTTCCGCACGTCCATATACGATGACGCGGAAGGAAAAGTCGTACGCTCTCTACCTCGCCACCCGGTACGTCGTGCAGCACGACATCTCCGGCGCGATCGTGGAGTGCGGGGTATGGCGGGGCGGCAGCATGCATGTGGTCGCGCGGACGCTGCTCTCAATCGGCGATACGTCGCGCGATCTCTACCTCTTCGACACCTTCGAGGGAATGACACCGCCGACCGATAAGGATCGCACCTACGGCGGCAGGCCGGCCGCCGATCTGCTGGCCAGCCAACCGAAAACGGCGAGGATCTGGGCAATCGCAAGCCTCGAGGACGTAAAGCAGGGTTTCGAGGCGATTCCGTACCCACAGGACAGGATTCATTACGTCAAGGGCGCCGTTGAGTCGACGTTGCCCGCGCAGGCTCCGGACAAGATCGCGATATTGCGCCTGGACACGGACTGGTACGAATCCACCCGCCATGAGCTCGAATCCCTCTACGAACGACTGGCATCCGGTGGTGTTTTGATCATCGATGACTATGGTACGTTCCAGGGCGCTCGGCAAGCGGTCGACGAATTCGTCGAGAAAACCGGCGCACCCCTACTACTGGTACCCATCGGGCCAGGGCGGATCGCGGTCAAACCGTAGACGGTATGCAGGTGACAAAGTTTCGATCCACGGGTGAAAAGCCGGTGGTAATCGGTGAGGTCGCAGTTCCTCCAGGCGCGTGACGGACGTCCGCGCCGTCACGGCACCTGGATGAAGCACTCTTCGGCGTTGAGTCGCCGGTAGGTGTCGGCGCGGTCTTCGCGGTAGGCCAGATGGGCGCCGAGTTCGGCGTCACCATCCAGCTCACCCCAGACCAGGCCCGCGACCTGGCCGAACCGCTACGCCAGCACCGACAAGCCGCCAGCGAGCCGCAATCAGATCACCGCATGGTCAGGTTGGTGCGCCAGTAGGCGGCGACCAACTGGGCCGGCGCAGTCCCAGTCGATGAAAGCCACGGGAACGCCGCCACGGTAGACGGTGTTCCACGGGCCGAGGTCGCCGTGTGAGACGACTCGTGCACGGCGCCGGACCAAGAGCCCATCGGGCGCAGCAACCGCCCGCCCCGCCGGACGACGCCGGGCGTCATCCTCCCCGCGGGAAGCGGAACATCCACCGCGTGTCCGGGCTGTTCACCTTCCACCCGGCCAGTATGGATCAACACCTCATCCTGAACGGCGTCCGCATTTAGCCGCAATGCGCTCGTCTCCTGGAGAGGAGCAGTTGCCGGTCGACGTCCGGATGCGGTGATGTCGGGGACGTGGTTCGGCAGCACCGCGCGAGTTTGACGCCTTGAAGATGGGATGATCGTCGGCGTGCTGTCGCTGCCTCAACCAGACGATCTGAGCTCGCTCGTCCTGCGAACCGACTTCACGGACGACGCTGCCTGGGTGGAGATCCAGACCGTCATAGGCACCGACGGTGCGACCTATGTCAGCGACAACCGCTTCCTCGGCGTCACCATGCAGGCCCTGGTCGATGCCGACACAGCCGCGGCCGACGACGACAAGCTGACCTACCTATTCATTGCGGATGCAACCACCATGAGCGACCCCGAGCGCCCGCTGCTCGCTGTCGATCTGTACGACGAGCCCGGTCGGACGTTCCGAGTGCCGCCCCGATGGTATGCCGACGTCTCGGCCAACCTCAGCATCGCAAACATGGACTTCAACGAGTTCGCCGACGCAGTGGACGAGTCCGGCACCTATCGCGGTTTCGACGGCGTGTAGCCCCGATCTCCACGGTAACGAGCGCGGATCTGCCGCTGGTCGATCGTTGCCTAACGTTATGGAGATCTGAAGGCCCGACGCTCGGTCATGCCGATGTGAGCGCCCTCGATCATGCTAAGTTGACCGTGTCGAAGCGGGGCGATGAATGCGATTCGGCTTCGCTATTGACGCTGAACGCTAACGGTGAAATCCGTTGCCGCCGGAGTGACTGGTCTGCCCTCGCTATCCACGAGTCGGATGATGCGGAGGCCGGCTTCTGCACACATCGACCGGAACTGCTCGGGGAAGTACCAGTGTAGGATCCATTCACGTTCGGCCTTCTCGGAACCTACCGGAGTGATCCGCTCGTAGAGTGTCATGGTGGTGCGGGTCCGTGCGGCCTTGTCATAGCTCTCCGAGACGGGTGTGTATCGCAGGAGCGCGCCGTCTTCCCCGACAGCCTCACGGGCAACCCCCAGTTCCTCCTGCGGTGTGGGCCCGGGGATCCACAGAGGTATGAGCGCCACACCGTCCTCGGTCAGGTGGTCGCGGATAGCACGTAGCGTCTGCAGGGCAGTCGTGTCGTCGGGCAGGAGGTTGAAGGTGGGACCCGCGAGGTAGATGGAACGGAACCGTCGGGGTACTGCCAGTTCCTGCATCAGCTGTCGATGGAGAATGACGTCTACGCCGAGCGCTGCGGCGTTGAGCCGACACCGTTCGAGCATGTCAGCGGAGGAGTCGACACCTTCGACCTCCAAACCTCGACGTCGCAGCGTGAGGAGGGGGTTACCATCCCCGCACCCGATCTCCAACGCTGGTTGCCCTGTGGCTTCGACGAATGCGACGTATGGCTCGGGGTCGAAATCCGAAGATTTGAGCCTCGCGTACGCCTCAACAACTAGACCTGTATAGAAATCAGCCTCATTCATGACGGCACCAGGATACTAGAACCGAGACTTCCTCAACTGCCGCAGACCGCTCGCAACCTGCTGCTCCCGGGGTAAAGCTGGCACCCGGCCCGGTCGAGTCTCATGCGTGCGGAACGTGGAAACCCCGTCAGGTCCATCACGTGTGGTGTGGTGGTAGGCCGACCGTGAGGGAGGCGGAATCCCGTGGCGGGAACAGGACGCCCAAGAAGCGAACGCCGGCAGCTGAAAGGCAGCGGGAAGGCGAGATCGCGTGACACATCGGCCCTTCTCGCCGGTGGGTTCACGTGTAACTGGCCGGAGACCGGGCCTGCCGCCCGGCTGCGAAAGCAGGCTGACGTGTGGCGGGTGAGCCTTTGAACAGCGATGGCGGCTCTCGGAGCGAACGGACCGGAGGACGAGGACCTCGGCTGGGACACGGTCGCGTGGCCCGTGCACGAGGGACAAGTACGGCGGCTACGGCAAAGGATCTTCAAGGCGTCGAAGGTCGGGGACCTGGCTGCGGTCAGGAACCTGCAGAAGATGATGCTGCGGAGCTTGTCGAACACGCTGGTCAGCGTGCGGCAGGTGACGCAGCTCAATGCTGGTCGCGCGACCGCTGGGGTGGACGGGCAGGCCGCGTTGACCTCCCGCGCCCGGATGGAGGCAGATTTTCGGATACGCGGACAGATCAAGCATGGCCCACCATGAGGTAGTGATACGTACCTTCCTCTCGCAGGTCGATCCCGAGATGGGCTACATCGAGTAGGCATGACATGCACTGGCCTCCCACACCACATCCACGAGGTGTGTATTGACGTCCCTCTCAGCGGAAGTCCGCCGCGTGGTCCACCGCCCACTCCCGGAAGGATCGGGCCGGAGTGCCCGTGATGCGCTCCACTTCATCGTTGACGGGCTCCGGTTTGTCGAGCATCTCCGCCTGGGCCGGCATTACGGCCTCCACCAGCTCTGCCGGGTAGCCCGCGGCCTTCATCTGCTCGATGGCCTCGTCCAGTGCGATTTCCTCGAACCGCACCGGACGCCCGATCGCCTCGCTGATCAGCGCCACCTGCCGTTCCTGGGTGATCAGTTCGGGGCCGGTGATCAGGGGGCGGGAGCCGAGCAGGGTGTCGGTCGTTAGCGCCTGAACGGCGACCGCGGCCATGTCCGCCTCGTGGATCAGCGGGCGGGCCAGCCTTGCCAGCGGCGCCCGTACCGTACCGGTAGTGCGGATTTCCTCCGCCCAGCCCAGCGTGTTGCTCGCGAATCCAGTGGGCCGCAGCGCCGTCCACTCCAGGCCCGATGCCTCGATCAGCCGCTCCAGCTCCGTGTGGAACATGGTGATCGCCTCGCCCGGCTTCTCCTGCCCGCTCCCGACCCCTTCGGACGACAGGTACACCACCCGTCGGGCGCGCTTCCCGATCGCGTCGATCACGTCCGACGCGCCATCGGCGCTCAGGAACGGCCACACCAGGAAGACCGAATCGACGCCTTCCAGAGCCGTGTCCAACGACGCGGGATCACCGAGATCGCCGCGTACCGCCTGCACACCTTCCGGGAAGTCCGCCTCCCCTCTCACCAGCGCCCGCACGGGCACGTTCGCCGCGTGCAGTTGGGTCACCACCGCGCCGCCGACATTTCCCGTCGCGCCGGTCACCAGGATGCTGGACTGTGTCATCGGAATCTCCTCGTCTAGCCGTTCGATGACACGACTCTCGTACATCAACCAAGGTTCAGGTCAAACACTGGCCGGCCGGAGCGGCCGTCAGGTGCTGTACCAACTGACCAGCGCGATCTCGACCACTTCGACCCCGCCGCCTGAGCCGGCGTCATCCTGAGGGCACCGCCTCATTCGAAGGTGCGCGGCCCATGCTGGCTGCGCGCTTACGTCGCCGGCTATGAAAATCTACTGTCCGGTTGGCAGCGCGCGGTGATAGACAGCCACAGTGGAAAAGACCCTGGAGTTTCCCGATGTTCTGCGGCTGATCGACGAACGATCGACCGCCTTCCGCGCTGCGGTCGCCTCCGCGCCCAGCCTCGACGCGCAGGTGCCGACCTGCCCCGAGTGGACGCTCTTCGATCTGGTGAAGCACCTGGGCGAGGGGCGCCGCTCCTGGGCCGCCACCATTGCCGCTGGGCCTACCGCCGCAGCCAAGTCCACATCGGAAGGTGCCCCGGCTGCGCCTCGGGAGCGCGAGGCCCTGCTGGCCTGGTTGGCCGTATCGACGCAGGAGCTTCTGGTCGCACTGCGGGAGGCCGGCCCGGATCGTGGTTGCTGGACGTGGTGGGGTACGTCGCAGTCGCCGCAGACCTGTGGTGCCGTCGCCCGGCATCAGCTCCAGGAGATCGCGGTGCACACCTACGACGCCCAACTCACCGTAGGCACGCCGCAGCCGCTGCCGGAGGAGGTGGCACTCGACGGTGTCGAGGAGTTCCTGTCCACCTGCTGCGCAACGACGACCGCCTGGCCGCACGAGCCGGCTGTCGTCGATTACCACGCCACCGAGGGCCGCTCGTGGCGCCTCTGGCTCTCCGCCGACGGCGCACGGGCTGGCAGCCTCCCCATACCCGGCACAATGCCCGCCACCGCTTGCGGCGAGGACCCGGACGCGGCCGCCCGGGGCGCGGCCAGTGAACTGGTGCTGCTCTTCTACGGCCGCATTCCGCTGGACTCCCTGAAGCTAGACGGCGACCGACGTCACTTCGACCTGCTCATCGCTTGGGACCCGGATGAGTAGGACGTGACGATGCACCATCTCCTACGCCCCGAGGGCGTAGGGAACCGGAACCGCCCAGCCGACACCGGCGCGATGCGGGCGATTGCGGCCACCGGGGCTCGCACTGGCGGGTCTATCTGCCTGGGACGTCGGAGCCGGTGTTTCGGATCGGACAGCGGGCCAGCACAGCTGCCCACCTGCAACACGTCCACCTGGGCGACCACAGCGACTATGCCCGCGAGCCGGCGGCGAACGGGACGAGTCAGGTCATGGTACCAAGGTGAAGTCACCCTCGTGATCGACTGAACGTCGTCGTCTACAGGCAAGGAGCACACATGACAGGCAGGGATTTGGATGTGTTCGTTGGTCGTTGGCAGTCGCGGGGGCGCACGCTGCCGGCGCCTGGCCTGCCGATCGTTGGGACCGACGAGTATGAGTGGTTTCCCGGGAACGGCTTTCTGGTTCACGACGTTGACGTCACGATTGGCGGGGAGCAGGTGCGGGTCATCGAGTTCATCGGCGATGCCGCCTCGCCCGAGGGCGGGCCGTTCCCGATGCGTTCCTTCGACAACCAGGGTGTGTACAGCGAGATGACCGCAACGGTCCAGGACGGCGTGTGGACCTTCGCGTACGAGTCGGCGCGGGCGACCGTGCGGCTGGGCGACGACGGCACGACCATGACCGCGTTCTGGGAGCGTTCGCAGGACGGCCGGACTTGGCAGCCGTGGATGGAGATGAGCTTCACCCGGCAGAACTGACCGCGCGAGGATGCCGGCGGGGCCGGCGATCAGGAAGGTCGCTGGTGCTGAGGTGGCGTCCAGGAGCAGGCCGCCGACCCAGGCCGAGCTTTTGACCTGATCCCGAACGGGAAGGGCCGTGCTTGTCCTCGCCGCGACCAACCTGGGCGAGCTCCCGCCGCCATGGCCGACCGAAGACTTTTTGCCGGCCACGTCGCCTCTGGCCACGCCATCCACAGCGCCGAGCCCGGGCTGGTCATCAACGAGATACAGCGAGTGCTCGAACGCGTGTGTTGAGGTGCAGCGGCAATCCGTAGCGACAAGATTTCGCCGGAAGTCGTCCACCCGGCATGGCGGGCTCGCGGGACGTTCAGCTCGCGAGACGGACCCGTGCCCACGCCACGATGCGCTCGGTGACCCAGCCGTCCATCGGTCTGGTGAGCTGACTTCGGTACCGCCACAGTCCCGGCGGCCCGGGGTCGCGGCGTAGCAGGTGGGTGAGGTCGGTCGGCACTTCGCCGTCGAACGGACCGGTCACGAGCCGGCCGATGTGCGCCACGTCGGCCGGGTCGACCTGGACGTCCTTGCTGCCGGTAATCGCCAGCACCGGCCGGTCGATGGCGGCCAGATCCGGACCCGGGTCGTGGGCCATGTACTCGCGCAGCCATCGGTCGGTGAGGCGCGAGCGCGGCATCCGGTCGTGCCGGTCGGCGGTGGACCCGCGGACCCGGTCGCGCTCGCGGGCCTGACGGCGCGCCAGTATCGGGCCGAACGGCCGCAGCGGGCGTGGCAGCGTGGTCGCGATCCGGTCGCTCTGCCAGGCCATCACTCGTTCGCCAGGCTGTGCGGCACCCGCGAGCAGTACATACCCGGTGGGCGTTGGAGCGGCCCGTACGAGGTTGGCCGCCAACACCGCTCCAGTCGAGTGCCCGACTACGAAGATCCGCTCCGGGTCCACCGCAGGGTGGGCACGCAGCGCGGCGAGTGCGGCTGCGGCGTCGCCGCACTCGTCGTGGAAGCCGGTGCTCAGGTAGTCCCCGCCCGATGCGCCTACGCCCCGCTTGTCGTAGCGCAGCAAGACGCAGCCTTGGTTGGCCAGTGCCATCGCGAGCGCCGGGCCCAGTCCCAGCGCCATCCCGGGCATAGCGGAGTTGCGGTCGATCGGCCCGGAGCCGTTGATGAGCAACGCGGACGGGTGGCGGCCGTCCCAGTCGGGTCGGGTGAGCGTGCCGGCCAACAGCGCTCCCGCGGCCGGGATCTCGACAATCTGCTCCCGCAACGATCCTCCCTTCATTCTCACTTCTGAGAATCATCGAGGCACAAGCTAACATTCTCGATCGTGAGAATCAACGCCGCCCCGGCGCGACCCGGCGCTGGAATCGTGGAGACCGTGCTGCATCCGGTCCGGCTGCGTATCGTGCACGCGCTCATGGACCGCGAGCTGACCGCACGCCAGCTCAGCGGCGAACTCAGCGACATCCCGCAGGCCTCGCTCTACCGACACGTCGGGCGCCTGGTGGATGCGGGGGTGCTGCGAGTGACGCGCGAGGATCGGGTGCGCGGCGGCACGCAGCGCACGTACACGGTGGTCGAGACTGCGGTCGCCCTCGGCCCTCGCGACTTCGACGCCGCCTCCCCTGCCGACCACCAGCGCTACTTCGCCGCGTTCGTCGGCGCGCTGGTCGCTGGGTTCGAGCAGTACCTGCGGACCACTGGCGCCGCCCCCAACCGCGACGGCGTGGTATACCAGCAGATTCCGGTCTGGGTCACCCCGGCCGAGTCGCGCCAGCTCGCCGCCGCGATCACCGACCTGCTGCGCCCCCTACGGGCACGGACAGGTGGCCGGCGGCGGCACCGGACGACGTTCGCGATGGTCCTGCACCCCGACGCGGCCACGTAACGGGCATCCGCCCATGCCGCGATCCGCTCGTCGCCGGGAGGATGCCTCGATCGGGGCGGCGCCGTTCCAGGATGCAGCTCGACAACCGCTAACTACACGCCGTCTCAAAGCTTGGAGGACGCCATGGCGATCATGCGCTGGCACCGGACACTGGCCACCGTTCTGGCGGCGGGCCTCGTCGCCGGTTGCGACGGCGGCTCGCCGGAAGCCGGTGACGTGACCGCCCGGCCCCAGGCGGGAGGCCTGGCCGTGGAGACCGTCGTGGCCGGGATGGAGCACCCATGGGACATCGGCTTCCTGCCGGACGGGCGCATCCTGCTCACCGAGCGGCCGGCCCGGTTCCGGCTGGTGGCCGGCGGCACGGCGAACGAGGTGCGGGCCGACCTCACCGATGTGTTCGTCGCCGGCGAGGGCGGGCTGATGGGCCTGGCGATCCATCCGGACTTCGCCCAGACTCGCGAGTTCACCACCTGTCAGACTCGCCAGGAGAACGGTCTGCCCGTGGACGTGCGCCTGGTCACCTGGCGGCTGTCGCCGGACGCGGCGGCGGCAACCCGGGTGCGCGATCTGCTGACCGGGCTCCCGATCAGCACGGGCCGGCACTCGGGCTGCCGACCGGCGATCGCCGCGGACGGCGCGCTGCTGGTCGGCACCGGCGACGTGGCGCGGCCGTCGCACCCGCAGGACCGGCGCAGCCTGGGCGGGAAGGTGCTGCGCGTCGACCTGCGCACCGGCGAGGGCCTGCCGGACAACCCGTTCTCGTCGTCGTCCGACGCCAACGAGCGGCGCGTCTACAGCTACGGCCACCGCAACGTCCAAGGCGTCGCCGTGCGGCCCGGGTCGGGTCAGGTGTTCACCGCCGAGCACGGGCCGAGCGGGTTCGACGAGATGAATCGCATCCGTCCCGGCGGCAACTACGGCTGGGACCCGTCGCGCGGCGGCACCGTTCAGACGTACGACGAGAGCGTGCCGATGACCGACGTCGAACGTTTTCCCGACGCGGTCCTGCCGCTGTGGACATCGGGCCAGACCTCGACAGAGGCGCCGTCCGGGGCCGCGTTCCTCAGCGGCACGCAGTGGGGCCCGCTGAACGGCCGGCTGGCCGTCGTCGCGCTGCGCGGGCAGAAGACCCTGCTGTTCCAGCTTGACGAGGCTGGCGACCAGGTGACCGACCTGGCGTTGCCGACCGAACTCAACGACGCCTACGGCCGCCTGCGCGGTGTGCGGGGAGGCCCGGACGGCGCCCTTTACATCACCACCTCGAACGGCACCGACGACCGCCTGCTACGCGTCACACCCCGGACCTGACGCCGCAGCGATCCGGTCCTCAGAGGGCCATGAGCGCGGCATCGATGCTTCTGACCGCGAGAGCCCAGCTCGCGCCAAGCGTCCCGACGGATCAGAGACGGGTTATCTGACCGGCGTGGTGCACCCCTGAGGCCATGAGGCGGAGGGCCGGTAGGAGTAGGGCGGCGCCGACGATCCCGATCGCCGTGCGCACGCCGACGGTGTCGCTGAGCGGTCCGCTCGCGGCGGCGGCGAACGGTGTCGCCGCCCATGCGGCCCAGCGGAAGGTGGCGGTTACCCTGCCGAGTAGGTGGTCGGGGGTGATTGCCTGGCGGCCGGCGACGAGGGTGACGTTGTAGACCTGCACACCGAAGCCGACGACCAGCGCGCTGCCGGCGAGCGCCGCGAGGGAGACCGGGCCGCGGCCGGTGACGAGTGGTACGAGGAGGACGGGCGCCCCGGCGAGGAGGGCGGCGCCGACGATCGTACGGCCGAAGCCGAGCCGGGCACCGACCTTCGCCGCGGTGAGCGAGCCGAGCAGCGCGCCGGGTCCGGCCGCGGCGAGGATGGCGCCGAGCGCGGCGGGTGGCATGCCGAGGTCGCGGACGACGTACAGGGTGACCAGTGGCGTGCGCAGTGCGTAGAAGGCGTTCAGGAGCGCGGACGAGGTGGCCATCGGGCGCAGCAGCGGATGGTGGCGTACCGCCGCGATGCCGTCGCGCATCTCCCGGAGGACGCCTGCGCGCGGCGCGCGGGTGTGCGGCGCTACCGGTCCCGGTGGGCGGATCGTGACGACAAGCACGGCGGCGGTCAGGTAGGCGGCGGCGTCCAGGGCGATCACGGCGCTGGGCCTGATCACGCCAGCGAGTGCACCGCCCAGTGCGGGTCCGGCGGCCATCGCCAGTGAACGGGTCGCCTCCAGCCGGCTGTTGGCGGCGAGGAGGCCGTTCCGATTCACCAGGGCAGGCAGCAGGGCGGGCGCGGCGACATCGAAGCCCACCTTGAGGAGGGTGGCGAGAAAGTAGGCGACCACCAGCTGGGTCATCGTCAGCACGCCGGTTGCGGCGGCCAGTGGCACCCAGGTGTACAGCAGGGCCCGCCCGGCGTAGGTGACGGCCATCATGCGCCGGCGGTCGACCCGGTCGGCGAGCACGCCGAACAGCGGCCACGCGAACGCCAGCGGGGCCGTGCCCGCGCCGACCAGCAACCCCAACTCGGTGGCGGACGCGTCGAGTTCGACGACGGCTACGAGGGGCAGCGCTACGAACGACACGTACGTGCCGAGGTCGGACGCTGATTGGGCAGTCCACAGGCGGGCGAAGGCGGATGGCATGGCTCCACGGTCGGCGAGCGGCCACGCACTGGTCCAACACCTGTTCGCGCAGGATCAACGCGTTTTTGTTGTCACCAACCGTGCTTCGGGCTCGGGCCGCCAGGCGCCGGCGGGTAGCTCCAGCCAGCGCTCGTCGCGTGCGGCCCGCCGGGCCGCCGCCACCAGCGCGTCCAGTCCCGGGTGGCGCAGGTCCGACCGCCAGAGCATGCTCCACGGGTACAGCGGGACCGGATCGACGATCGGGCGCAGGACCGCGCCAGGGATCGCTGGCTGCGAGCTAAGCGCCAGAACGCGCGTGCCGTGGCGGCGCATGCGGTGGGCGATCTCGTCCACGCCGTACGCCGGTGGGTGTTCGGGCTCAAGCAGGGCCCCGCCCGCGGCGGCGAGCTGAGCGCCGGCGTCTGTCCACTCGGGCGAGGCCTGGTTGCCCGCGTGGAGGCAGAGCGTCAGCCCGCTAAGCTCGCTGAGCGCAATCGCGTCGCGGGTCGAGAGCGGGTCATCCTCGGGCAGCAGGAGGGCAAGGGGCTCCCAGCGCACGAGCTTGTGCGCGAGGTCTTCGGTGAGGTTGCCGGGCGACCGCCCGAACGCGACGTGGAGCTGGTGCGAGAGGAGCAGCGGTACAACCGTCCCCAGCCGGGCATGGAACGTCGCCGCGAACTCTACCGCCGGTGCGGCCTGCCGAGCGGCGGCCAGCATGAGCGCAGGCGTCAGCTTCTGCCCCACCACGTTGACGAACAACGGTGCCGTGCCCGCGCGTACCTCGCGCACGGTCTCGTCGTGCAGGGCGAGCAACTGGCGGGCGCGGACCAGGAGCCGGACGCCAGCCGGGGTGAGCGTCACCTGCCTGGTGTCCCGGTCGAGCAGCCTCACGCCGAGTCGCTCCTCCAACCGTCGGATGTCGCGGCTGACTGCCTGCTGCGCGACGAACAGCCGCTGTGCCGCCCGGCTGAAGTGCAGCTCCTCCGCGACGACGACGAAGTGCCGCAGCAGCCGGAACTCCAGCTCGTCCGCCATGGCCAAGATCCTGCCAGACCCGGGAGGCGCTCGCGGTCTACAACCAGACTGCGTGGATCTTCGTGTTTCAGGTGTTGGACCGGGCCGCACGTGGGGAGAGGGTGAAGTCGGCACGCTGGCAACTCGACTTAGCCAACGAGCTCGTGGCTGGTCGGACCACTTCTAGGCCCCGAGTGTCTCCAATTTGTGGAAACGTGCACCTGACTCGCCATCGACCTGGCCCGCAGCCGCTCTGGGTTGCCTGTGTGGCTCTGCCACTCAAATCAGGCCGTAGAGCTTTCTCAGATCGAGCAGATGATGGCCGTAGACCCGACGCTGCCGCAGGTCAAGGATCAGCACGAGGAACACGTTCGCGGTCTCGCATCGGATGAGCACGTGCTGGAAGTTGGTAGCAGGCATCGTCAGGGCGTCCGTGACCGTGCCGTCCGAGAAGTCGTGACCGCCGAAGTCCTCGTCGGGAATCGAGTCGAAGTAGGCCCAGAAGTCGAAAGGCGGCGCGTCGTCCTGCCCGATCCGTGCAGGATGTGGATCCATGGTCGCCAGGAACTCAGCCTCGGTCAGACGGGACATCAAGACAGCATGCGTCTCACCCCGAGTGGATACAACGTTCCCCTGATGGACGACATCCGCATCTGCCGCGAACACCCTGATCTAGCCGATGACAGTGCCTTGGCCAGCGATGTCCGCTTCATCGCGACGATGAATCTCGATCAGTTCCTCGCGGTACCGATGATCCGCCAAAGGTAGTTCATCGCGCACGGCGGCTGATCCGTCGACCAGCGGCGGCAGCGATCCCCGGGCCCGCGCGAGATACAACGCTTCGTCCAGACGGTCTTGGGACAGCACACGGCTGCAGCCTCGTGCGGCCGTTGAGCGAGCGCGGCGACTCTAGACGTCCGCAATTGCAGCCGCAAAGTAGGCCAAGGTTGGTGAAAGGAGAACCGACATACGTCCAGAACGGGGTGAGGACCTCGCGGCCGTGACAATCGACCCGATAGTGCTCGATAAAGCTGTTTTGTAGTGGAGGTGGATGCTGGTCGCGGCTTCTTTCCCGGCCGGCGGCGTAGGGCTCTTGACGTCCGAGGCCCAGAGGACTGGACTGGATTCAAAGGCGGCGAGGCGACTCCGTTATAGGGGGTGCGGCGATGACAACCATGGAGACCTTCAACCTCCTCCAGCCATACCAGATCGCCGAGGAGACGTTCGTTATCCCGTGGGCTCTGGAGGCTCCGCCCGTCGGTCATTTCCCGATGAATTCGATGGTGATTCGCGGCGCCGAGCCGGTGCTCGTGGATACCGGGGCGCCGGCGGTGCGGCCGCAGTGGTTGGAGGCCGCCTGGTCCATTGTCGATCCGCTGGACGTGCGGTGGATCTTCCTCACTCACGACGATCGTGACCACGCGGGCAATCTCTTACCGGTCCTCGCGGCATGCCGGAACGCGACGCTGCTGACGACCTGGTTCTCGCTTGGGCGCATGGCCGAGGAGTGGGAGACGCCTATCAACCGGTGTCGCTTTGTCAACGATGGCGACGCTGTTGACGTGGGCGACCGGACCTTGGTCGCGAAGCGGCCTCCGCTGTACGACAATCCGACAACTCGTGCCCTGTTCGACCAGAAGACCAGTGTCTTGTGGTCGGTGGACACCTTCGCTACGAACGTGCCCGCTCCGATGCCCGAAGTCGAGGAGCTGTCGGACGCGGAGTTCCGGGATGGTCAATTTTTTGGCGGTCGCCTGGTCTCGCCGTGGTCCGGGTTGCTGGATAACCAGAAATTCGGGGCGGTGGTGGACGACATTCAGCGGCTGGACGCTGAGGTCATCGCTGGTTGCCATTCGCCGGTTCTGCGCGGGCGCCGGATCGCGGAGGCGTTCGATCTCCTCCGCCAGCTTCCTGACATTCCGCCGTGGCAGGAGTTCACGCAGGCCGACCTCGACCAGTGGATGGCGGCTGCCGAGGGGACGGTCCCACCCGAACAGCCGCGACCGTCAGCGACGTGATGGCCTTATCGCGTCGAACGAGTGCTGCCTGATTTAGCCGATGAGACACCGCCGTAGCGGGTAAGCGGATGCCTGCACGTTCCGGCGAGGTGGTGGCCCTTGTGTGCACGCAGGGGCCGGACGAAAAAGGCTGTCACGCCGTAGACTCCGGCGATGGTCGCCGGCCGGTGGGTGCTCCTGGTGTTGATGGTCCTGGTCGGTCCGCTGCTGTGGTGGGCCGGCGTGGCCGACACCGCTTCCGCCGCCTACGCCGCGGCCACGCCGGACGACGCCGACGGGCGGTACTTCATCTCCAACTACGACGGACCCGGCCGATTCACCGCCGGGTTCTTCGCCTTCATAAATCTGGTACTGCTCGCGGTCCTCATGCCGACCGCTCGGCAACTGCGGACCACACGCACTGGCGGCTTCGTCCGCGTAATCATCACATCGGTCCTCGCGGTCGGCCTGGCCTGGTTCGAATACGTATTCAACCCGGTTTCGACGAACTGGGGCGGTGACCCGGATGGGTGGTCGATCTTAGATGTTTGCCGAAGTCAGTGATCTGTCTGAATCCAGTACACCGAGACAGCGATGAGGGTATCGGGCCTTCGCGCAAGACCGTGCTGTGGTCGCCGCAGGTAAGGGTGCCGGTTCAGAGCAGCGCGTACTCGACCGTCGACGCCGCTGCGGCAGCGGTTTGCCAGGCCAGCAACGTAGCCACGGCGGCGGCTACGACGATGATGAGTCGTTTGACGGTGCGCATGATGGGCCTCCCTTGAATCAGCGGCATCGCATGCCACGTGACCGTTCATCCTTGCTGACTTCCGACGGGCGGGAATGGTCCATCCAGCCAGGGTCATCCCCAACGAGATGGGGAGACATCAGTGCTCCCTCCATCGATGTATCGACCAGACCGCGTCAGCAGCTGGAGTTGGTCTGCCTCAGCAGGCCCAGCCGCCAGGGCAGGAGGTTGTACGGGCCGGTCGAGTTGGGGTTCATGCCCTGGTACAGGAACCGCAGCTTGCAGGGGCTGATGACCAGGTTCTGGTCGATGCCGCTGCGGATCATCTCGCCATGGCTGAAGTCGTTCGTCCAGTCGCTGCCTTCGTGGGTGACGTTGTTGTGGCGGGCGAACGGGTTCTCCTTGGTGTCGGCCAGCGGGGTCCAGGGTCCGGAGGCGCTCGAGGCGGTCCAGGATCGGAACATCCGGCGGCCTTCGCCGATGGCCTCGACCAGCAGCAGGTACTCGTTCGCGGCGCCCAGTCGGTACACGTTGACGCCCTCGAACAGCCAGAACTTGTTGGAGTCCTGCATGGCGATGACCGGGTTGGAGAAGCCGTTCGGGAAGTTCGCCACCGTGGTCTGTGCGCGGTACAGCTGGCCGTTGTCGTCGGAGGAGTACATGTGGCAGTTCACGGTGTCGCAGATGATCCAGAAGTCCAGCCACTGGCCGTTGCCCATGTTGTCCAGGACGATCCGCGGCGTGCCCGAGTAGAACCGCGTGGGCGAGCTCCACGACCGCGGATTGCCGATGTCCGAGGTCGTCGAGTAGGCCACGTTGTTGCCGATCTGGTAGATCAGATACCACCGCTGCTGCGGCGCGAAGTAGAACACCTGTGGCGCCGCCTTGTAACCGGTGCCGATCGCGGTCGTGTCGAGGAAGTGCAGCTGCGCGTCGTCGGCCTGCGACCAGTCGGTGAAGTTCAGGTACGCCAGGCTGTAGGACTGATTGGTGTTCACGACGCTGACGAACACGTGGTATCTGCCGTTGTGGTATACCACCGACGGGTCCTTCACGGACACGATGTTGTGAGTGGCGTCCGGTTTCGGCGCGATCAGCTGCTCGGTGGAGCTCCACTGGAAACGCGACGGCAGGGTGCTGCTGCCGGCTCTCGCCGCTTCGAGGTAGTCGATGTTCGCCAGGCCGTCGGCAGTGGCGGCCGCGAGCCGGATCGTGTTGCTTCCCGACTGCACGGGCACCGAGACTGTTGTGATCGCCCAGTGGCTCCAGGCGCCGGTGGGCTCGAAGGGCACTCCCGACTGGACCACGGTGCCGTTGGCGCTGAGCACCGCCGGCCGGTTGATGCCGGTCCCGTTCGCGTACTTGACGCCAATCGTGAAGGTGCCGGGGCTGCCGGCGTGCACGGTGAACTGCACCCCGACTCCTACCCGGTTGGGGGGATTGCAGAAGCCGCTGCCGGAGAATCCGGAGTAGTTCGACTCGATCGTGCCCTCGCATGCGGCGTTCTCCGCCTCGTACCGCGCCGACTGCGCGTGGGCGCTCGGCGCGAGCACCACACCGGCGGCGGCCAGCACCGCCGCCACCGGCATGACCGAAAGCCTCAGCAACCGACTCATGAGCACTCCTTCACGCAGAGGCATCGGCATCGATATAGACCGATATTGCAGTGTGTCAGAAAGAATCGATAGACGCAAAGACTGTTTCGGGGCATCATGCTCGAGGGTGCGGCGCCGGCATGGGCACCGCCCGACGTGGAGTCCTCGTAGCAGCCTGCTCCGCCTACTGGACGTCGAATAGCTCCATGCATGGCTCCACGCGTGATGCGGTCTCACCTTGAGTCCCCAGCACTCCGAAGGGCCGGTCGTCGATAGTGATCGGGACGGCCGCGCCGCTCAGGAGGACGTGTCGCCGAACTCGCGCACCCCGTCGAGGTCGAGAGTGATCCGGCCGTTCTCGACCCATGCGCCGGTGGCGGCCCGCCAGCTTCGGTCGTCACGCTCGTTGATGGCGCTCCAGCTCTGCCGGTGGAAGCGCAGGAAGATCGGTCCGGATGAGGCGCCGGGGGCGAGGACCGCACCGGGGATGGTCAGCTCCACCCAACCCGGGATCGGCGTACCTGGTGGGGGAAAGGCGGTCGGCGTCGGCGTCGGTGTGCCGCTCGGCCCGCTGGGCGGCGGCGGTGGCGCGGGCGGCGGAAAGTACTGCAGGGTACGCCGGACCCGGTCGCAGCCGAGCGCCGCCCAGTCGCAGTTCAGCACCAGGTCGGTGTTGCCGCCCTCGAAGGTCAGGTGGTAGCGCACCAGGACGTGGTTGAGATCGAGCGGCTCGTTGCCGGTGTTGACGATCTGGAGTGCGTAATGGATCTGGTTGTTCGCCGGGGACCAGTCCAGGTTGAGGTAGCTGACCTTCGCCCGGCCGTACGCGGTGCGGAGGTTGATCTCGGGCGAGTTGTCGGAGTAGGCGTTGATCGCGTACGCGCCGATCGCGATCCGGTACTCGGTGCCGGGTGCCAGGTCGGTCACAGTGAGGGTGGTAGCGCTCGTGCTGCCGAGGTTGCGATAGACGTTCGCGCCGAGCAGTGCCCGCACCTCGTAGATGATCGGGTCCTCGCCGGGCGGGTCGGTGGCCCAGTTCGCGGGCGCCCAGGTCAAGGTGAGGGCGTGCGGCTCGTTGGCCAGCACGACCGGGACACCAGGGGTGGTCAGCCTCGGCGGATCGTCGGCCCGGGCGACGTCGACGGCGAGCAGGCTCAGCAGCGCGGCGAGGAGGGTGACGGCGGTGACGCGGCGGGCACGCATGCCGAGGATGGTATTGACCACATGTACGTTTATCAATGCGGGGATTCCGACTCCGCCTTAGCGGGATCGGTGCGCCGCGGGGTGACCAACCCCGACTCGTACGCGACGACGACCGCCTGGGCACGGCTGGTGATGCCCAGCTTGGCCATCGTGCGATTGACGTGCGTCTTCACCGTGGCCTCGGCGATGGTCAACTGCTCGGCGATCTCCATGTTGGACATCCCTTTACCGACCAGCGTCAGCACGTCCACCTCGCGGCCGGTTAGCCCGTCCAGTTCCGTTCCGGCGCCGGCCGCGGGCGCCGCGCGCCCGGCGTACGCCCCGATCAGGCGGCGCACCACGCTCGGCGCGAACAGCATGTCCCCGGCGGCCACCGTGGCGATGGCCGCCAGCAGGCGCTCCGGCGGCGTGTCCTTGAGTAGGAAGCCGCTGGCTCCGGCGCGCAGCGCGTCGTAGACGTACTCGTCCAGGTCGAACGTGGTAAGCACGATGACCCGGGGTGGCCGCTCCCGGCCAGCGGCGAGGATGCGTCGCGTCGCGGCGATCCCGCCGTCGCCGGGCATCCGGATGTCCATCAGCACCACGTCCGGCCGCGTTGCCGCGCACAGCGTCACGGCACGCTCCCCGTCGGACGCCTCGCCGACCACCTCTATGCCGGGCGCCGCGTTCAGCAGGGCCACCAGGCCGGCCCGGATCAGGATCTGGTCGTCGACCACGAGCACCCGCAGGCCGTCGCCCGTACCGGCCGCCGCGTTCCCAGGCACCTCGACGTGATCTCCGGTGGCGTTCGGCACGGCGCAGAGCTTAGGCCATCCGCACCACCGGGTGGACGTCGGCGTACCGCGGTGGTTGTAGGCCCCCGTCGATACCGCGGTGGTCGCATGTGGAGTTCAACCCGACGCTGGATGCCCGGATCGCCGTGCTGGCCTAGGTTTTTCCAGGCCATGCGCGGTCCCGCGGCGTGGTGAACTCGGGTACTGGGGAGGACGGGGTACGTGGGGGAGTGGCATCGGCCGGACGCTGGGGGATGTGGCGTACGGTGGTCGAGACGTGCGGTGTTGACGGGGGCGGGCCTGGCTACCGCCGGGCTGGCGGTGGCCGGCTGCGGTGGGTCGGAGCGGCCCACCATCCAGGAGTCGAGGGGGCCGTCTTCGGGCGAGCCGACCACCCGGGCTCTGCAAACCATGCTGGACCGCCGGGCGAAGGCGATGCAGGCGGGTGACGAGGCCGGGTTCCTCGCCGACCTGGACCAGGGCAACAGCAAGCTGATCGCCCAGCAGAAGATGTTCTTCGCCAACCTGCGGCAGTTCAAGCTGAGCGCTTTCCGGTACCTGACCGAGTCGGCATCCCCGACGCCCGCCGAGGACGAGGCGTACCGCTTCATGCCGGTGCACGAGGTGATCCAGCTCAACGCCGACGCCGCGCCGGGCGGGGTCTCCCCGGCCGGGTCGCACCGCTACTCGGTGGCCCAGCGGAACGGCAAGCTGGTGATCGTCGAGATCCTGCCGATCACGCGACAGAACTACAAGGAGCTCAAAGCCAGCTACTTCCTGTCGGCGGACGCGCCGTGGCTGCTGACACCGCTGAAGGTGGTGTACGCGGACAACGTGTGCCTGGCCGCCGACGCCAGCGTGCCAGATCTGGACCGGTACGTCGGCGTGGCGGGACCCGAGGCGCGGTCGGTGGAAGCGTTCTGGGGCGACCGACCGCGCTTCCCCGGCCATGTGCTGTTCCTGACCAGGGACGCGGAGAATTACAAGAATTGGTTCAGCCTCGGTGTCACCGGCAACTTCAAGCCCGAGGTCGAAGGCGTTCAGATGCAGCAGCGCGGCGTCCGCAACGGCGGCCAGATCTACCAGGATCAGTACGCCGGGGCCCGGATCGTGTGCAACCTGGCGAACAGCGAGAAGGTCGGCAACGATCCACGCCGGGTGATGCGGCACGAGCTGATCCACGCGGTGACCTCGCGCGCCATGGAGACCGACAGCTTCGTGGCCGGGGCCGCCAGGTGGGCGGTGGAGGGTTTCGCCGCCCACATGGACGGGTCCGGCTATCGCGTCGGTCTGTCGCAAGGCCTGGCGGCCGGCAAGTTCCAGGGCCGATTGCCCCGCACGGATGATTTCTACGGCGAGGATCGCGCCTTCAACTACTCGCTGTCGGCCGCGGCGTTCCGGTTCGCCGAGCGGGCCAAGGGCCGGGCCGCGGCGGTGGAGTTCTACGCCAAGGTCATCGGCTACGGCAACCTGGAAGGTGGCGGGGACACCCGACTGCCGGCGTTCGATGGGATCTGCCGGCGTGTGCTCGGTATGAGCGCCACGACGTTCTATCAGCAGTGGTCGGCTTTCGTCAGGAGCGGCGCATGACCACCGAACCCACGCCCCCCGTGGGCGCCGGCACGGCGCCGGACCGGCGCGGCGGCCTGAGCTGGCGGCGGGTACTGCTGGTCGGCGCCGTCGCGGCGGTGGTGGGGCTGGCCGGCGCCGGGATCGCCGGATACCTCGTGATCGGTGGCCAGGAGAAGGCCCGGACCAGCGCAAACTGCGGCACCCTCCAGCGGTGCATCCCGTCGCTGAAGGCGGCGACCGTGGTCGACGCCCTCACCCAACGCGGGCACGAGTGTGCCGAGCAGGAGCAGGGCGCCAGGGTCTGCACGCTCGCCATCGGCGAGACCAAGTACCAGGCACTGCTGGCCGTGTGGGATGGCCTGATCGCCGACATGAACGTGTCTGTCTGGTCCCCGGAAGGCCGTGAGGTGACCCCGGGGAGGCTCGCGTACCTGTTCTGGTTCGCCGCGCTGCCGTACGGGGACGACCCCACGCTGGTCGGACAGATCGAGGGATGGATCACCGAGAAGGTGGAGAAGCTGGAGAGCGCGCAGGCGACGATCGGTGGTTACCGGTACGAGATAACCGTTGAGGAAGCCAGGAACCTGGAGATTCGCGTCATGGCGGAGTTGAGATGAGCGGGCACGCACCGCGGATTGGCGAGCGGTCACCCGACGGTCTGTCCTGGTGGGACGGTACCGCCTGGCGGTCCGTGCCCCAGCCGGCTGCCGCCCCGGCGCCGCCGCCCTTCCCACCGCCGCTCGCCCCGCCGCCGATGAGCCCGTCGCCGCAGTTCCCGCCGCCGTCTCCACCCGCACCGCACCTCATGCCGCCGGGCGCGGCGCCGCGGGCCAAGGGCCGGCGCCGGCCGGGCAAGGTGGTCGCGGTCCTGATCGCGGTGAGCGCGCTGCTTCTCGGCGCGTGCCCGGGCGGCACCGCCGGCGTCCTCGCCGGGTACCTCTGGGTCGAGCCGACCGGGCCCACCACGCCACCGGCGATGGCGGCCGATTTTCCCCATGGCGACCAGCGGTACCTGCCCGGCGTCACGGTCCGCGCGCTGGCCGACGACTGGCTCAAGAAGGAGAACTCGTACACCTGCGCGGCCGCGGCGAAGGCGGAGGCGAGCGGCGCCAAGCAGCGGCTGGACTGCGAAGGCCCCGGCGAACTCAGCCTCGAGGTGTCCGTCCACATTGAGTACGACGACGACACGCACGTGCGCTACGTCGCGGCGTTCTGCCGGTTCGATCCAGGCGCCAACTACTGCAGGTCGCTGTTCTCCGGGTTTGGCTACAAGGTGTTCGAGGACAAGCCGGAGCTGCGCCAGCAGGCGCAGGACTGGGGCGCCAAGAACGTCGACTCCGACAACGTGACCACGATCGGCGGCGTCACCCTCCTGGTGAGCCTGAAGCCGCACCACATCAGGGCGATGCCCGCCAGTTGAGCGGCATCGGCCGGCGCGGCGGCCGCGTGGCGGCGGAGTCCCGCGCGGCTGGCAAACCGGCCCAGTGGATCCGCCGCTCGCCGTTGGGCTACCGTGCCGGCCATGCCCGCACCGATCCCGCCGCCACCCGCTACGCCGGCCGGTGGCGGATGAGGGGCGCCGCCGCGCTGAACGGCCTGCGGCGGTTCGGCGCTCGCCATCACCTGCTGGTGGACCTGGGGCTGGCCGTGGCGACCGGCACGGTCAGCCTGCTGATCGGCACCCAGCAACCGCCTGCCGGGGTGCGCCCGTTCGATGCGATGGCAGTCGCGCTCACGTGCGTGGCGACCGCCTCCCTGGTGGCGCGGCAGTTCCTGCCGGTCACCGTCACCGTGTTCTACTGCGCGGTCTGGGCGCTCTACGTCCACTTGGGATACTGGGCGGTGGTGAACAGCCCGGGTGTGCTGCTCGCCCTCTACACGGTGGCGGCGCTACGGCCGCCGCGTATCACCGCCGCCATGGCGGCGTTCGGATGCGGCGTCTGGCTCTACGCCACACCCACTACCCCGGTCGTGGCGCTTGCCCAGGCGGTGGTGTGGATGGCGGTGGTTACCCGGTTCGGGTACAACACCCAGCTGTTCGAGCAGCGTGGCGTCGAACTGGCCCGCCTGGCCGACCGGCTCGCGGCCGAGCAGGAGGACAAGGCCCGGCGGGCGGTCGTGGAGGAGCGGCTGCGTATCGCCCGGGAGCTGCACGACGTGGTGGCGCACCACATGTCGGTGGTGTCGGTCCAGGCCGGACTGGCGCAGTACGTGCTCGACAACGACCGGGACACGGCCCGCTCCTCCATCGCCACCGTGCTCCAGACCAGCGGCGAGGCGCTGGAGGAGCTGCGCCGGATGCTGGCGGTGCTGCGGCCCGGCGCGGAGTCGACGAGCGAAGATGGCCGGGCGCCGGGCGAGCCGTACGCGCCCGCGCCCGGCCTGGCCCGCCTGGACGACCTGGTCGAGCGGGTACGCGGTGCCGGCGTGCCGGTGACCGTCGCGGTGACCGGGCAGCCGCGGCGACTCGCACCGGGCCTGGACACCTGCGTCTACCGGGTGGTCCAGGAGAGCCTGACGAACGTGCTCAAGCACGCCGCGCCGGCTGGCGTCAGCATCACCCTGGCGTACGGCGACGACCGGCTCACCGTACGCGTCGTGGACGACGGACGGCGTCGCGGCGGCATCGAGCCCCGCCGCGTGTCGTCCGGGCAGGGCATCAACGGCATGCGGGAACGAGCCAGGCTCTACGGCGGAACGCTCACCGCCGGTCCGCACCCCGAGGGCGGGTTCGAGGTGGCGCTCGTGGTGCCCACGCCCGACTCAACCGGCTGAGTAGCCCCCGAACGCCCACTGTGTGCACGCGGCCGGCCGCGTCTAGGATCGCGGCGTGATCCGGCTGCGAATGGGTGTCGCCGATGTGGCGCGGATACGGTTCGGCTACTCCCCGCTGGCCGAGGTGGTCCAGAGCCTGTACCAGCTGTCGTCGCCGGGGGTGTCGACGCTGCACCGGCCGTGGTGGGAGGCGACACGAGGCCGCCTGCCCGGTGTCGACATGGCGCTGCTGCGCGCGGTGTTGCCGGCAAACGCGTACGTGGCCGACTTCCTGTTCTCGGCCGCCAGCCACCCGGGCGGCATCGACGAGCAGCTGCGCCTGGTGGCGCAGGCGGACGTGGCAGAGATCCGCGCCGATGTGGCGGCGGCGTGGGGTCGCGATCCGATACCGGCGCCGGCACGGGACCTGGTCGCCGAAGGGGCCGCCGGTGCCCGGCGGCTGGCCGACTCGCTGTGGCGCTACTGGTCGGTCGCGATCGAACCGCACTGGCAGCAGCTCCGCGCCGTGTTGGAGGACGACGTCGCGTACCGGGCTGCCCAGTTGACCACAGGCGGCGTGGACGCGCTGCTATCGGGCCTGCACCCGGAGGTCAGCGTGCGGGGGGAGGAGTTGCGGATCGACAAGCGGCGGCATTCGGTGGCGCACGACCTGGCGGGCGACGGGCTGACGCTGTTCCCGTCGGTCTTCGCCTGGCCACGCCTGATGGTGGACAAGGCGCCCGGCCGGCCCGCGACGCTCGTCTACGCCTGCCGCGGCGTCGGCCGGCTGTGGGGGCGTGGCTCGGACCAACCCGGCTGCGACAGCGACGCGCTGGGCGCGTTGCTGGGGCAGAGCCGGGCGGCGATCCTGGGCCGCCTCGCGTTGCCGAAGTCGACCACCGACCTCGCGAGCGAGCTCGGGCAGAGCCCGCCCTCGGTGAGCTTCCACCTGTCGGTGCTGCGGCGCAGCGGCCTGGTCACATCCTGGCGCTCCGGACGCCGGGTGGTGTACCGGCGCACCCAGCTCGCCGACGGGCTCGTCGCGGCCAGCGGCCCAGAGGGCGATGGGGGCTGAACCGGCCGGGATTCCAGCACTGTCGAATCGTTGGCCGCTCGCCGGCGGGCTTGCCACCGTGTACCGCATCGATGATGACCTCGGGAGGAATCGTGCGGAGCGAAAACACTGGTGGCCCCACCCGTCGCGGCGTCCTACGGGCCGCAGCCACCGCCGGGGCCGTAGCGGTGCCGCTGGGCTGGGTGGAAATGGACGCGTCACCGGCGTCCGCCGAGCCCGGTATGGCGTTGCCGGCGGCGACGACAGCCGTGACCCCGTTTCGGCTGTCGGTGTCGGACGCCGCGCTGCTGGACCTGCGGCGGCGGCTGGTCGCCACCCGGTTTCCGGAGCGGGAGACCGTCGCGGACGGGTCGCAGGGTGCGCAACTGCAACGGGTGCGCGCACTGGTCGAGCACTGGCGCACCCGGTACGACTGGCGCCGGGTAGAGGCTAAGCTCAACGGTTTCGGCCAGTTCCGTACCCGGATCGACGGGTTGGGCATCCACTTTGTGCACGTGCGGTCGCGCCACGCCAACGCCATGCCGGTGCTGCTGACGCACGGCTGGCCGGGCTCGGTCGTTGAGTTCCTTGAGGTGATCGGGCCGCTGACTGACCCCACCGCGTTCGGTGGCAGCGCCGCGGACGCGTTCCACGTGGTAGCACCGTCGCTGCCGGGTTTCGGCTTCTCCGACAAGCCGGCGACGACCGGGTGGAACGTCCCCCGCATCGCGAACGCGTGGGGACAGCTGATGGCACGCCTGGGCTACCGCCGCTGGCTGGCCCAGGGCGGCGACTGGGGCGGCTCGGTGACGCACGAGCTCGCCAAGCTCGGGCCCGCCGGACTCGCCGGGGTACACCTCAACTTCTTCCCGGTGTTCCAGCCGCCGGTCGGCGACCCGCCGACCCCGGAGGAACAGGCGGCGTTGGACAAGCTGCGGCGGTTCTTCGACGACGGCGCCGGGTTCATCTACCAGCAGTCCACCCGCCCGCAAACCGTCGGCTACGGGCTGACCGACTCACCGGCCGGGCAGGCGGCATGGATCTTCGAGAAGTTTCTGGAGTGGACAGACAGCGATGGCAACCCCGAGCAGCTCCTCGGCGTCGACCGAATCCTCGATGACATCATGTTGTACTGGCTGCCCGGCACCGCGGCGTCGTCGGCGCGGATCTACTGGGAGGACGCACGAACCGCCGCCACTCCCAACGATTTTCGGGTACCGGTCGGCTTCACAGTCTTCCCCCACGAGATCGTCCCCACGCCGCGGGTCTGGGCCGAACGCGTCTACCAGTCCCGGCTGATCTACTTCAACAAGGTCGCCCGGGGTGGGCACTTCGCCGCGTTCGAACAACCCGCCATCTTCACCGACGAGCTTCGCGCGTTCGCCCGGCTGCTGCGCTGACGGAGCGCCGTTGGATCGTCAAGCCAGCGCCGGGCGGATACCGCAGGGTGGGCTCGCGTCCCATGGCCGGTCAGCAGTCAAACACCGACCAGCAGATGTCGTTTCGCAATCGCTGATCGTCGAGCACGAGCTCCCGAATCGCCTCCGGGAGTTGGTCACGCTGCCATCGGCACTCGAGTCGCCCCGCGGCATCGCCCTCGCCTTCGGGCGCGGCGGCACGTGCGGCCTTGGTCGCATAGGCGGGCGCGCCCAGTTCGTGCGCGGCGACGTGTGCGACGGCCCCGGCCTGGCCAGCAGAGTACCCGGCATGCCGTGCCGCCCCACGCAGGTCTCTGGCCGCGCCCATCGCATGGCCACCCCGCCGCACGAGCCTGCATCATCTTGACCTCACCACGCACCCAAGCGCGGGCGTGCTCGATCGCCTCAGACTGCCGCGACCCTAACTCGGCAAGACCTCGCCGACTTCACGTCCGAGCGCATGAGTGCTCCCACCACTGTGGACGTCTGTAGCGCGAGACGTGAAGAAAGTCTACTGAACCTTCGCAAGGCCCGGCAAATTTTGACATCCAAGCGGTGGGCGGGCACCATCTTCAGCCGGATCCATGCGGCGCACCGCGACGAGCCAGTCGCAATGCTTTCAAGCCTTTCGCTATCGGAACGGCGTCTTGGTGCGACGCGGGAACAGGAGTCTGGGTGGGCAAGGGGAGGAGATACGTGAGACAAGCACTGCGAGCGGCATCCCGGATCGGGGTCGCCGCTCTTACGGGCCTGGTGTTAGGCGGCATCGTCGCCACGCCGGCTCACGCCACCGAGCCCGGTGGTCAGATCGGGCCTCAGGTCGTCGGCGGCACAGTGGCGCAGCAGGGTGAGTTCCCATGGATGGTGCGCCTGTCCCTGGGCTGTGGGGGTGCGATGTACACCCCGACGCTCATCCTGACCGCCGCACACTGCGTGGCCGACCTGGGTACCGGACCCAACACGTCGGTCACGGTGACCTGGGGCGTCGTCGACCTGGAGGACCCCAACCGCACCACCCGCACCTCCGACTACATCCACGTGGCGGACGGCTACTACGGCAACGGCAAGGACTGGGCGCTGATCCGTATCTCCCAGCCGATCAACAGCCCTCTGCTCAAACTCGCCACCGATACCTCGCTGCACAACGGGGCCTTCACCGTCGCCGGCTGGGGCGCGACCTATGAGGACGGACCGCAGCATCGGTTCCAGCTCAAGGCGGACGTGCCGTTCATCAGCGACACGCAATGCGCCAGCGCCGGCACCGGCGGCTACGCCGGCCTGATCTTCGACGAGGAGATCTGCGCTGGTAACTGGTCCAGCGGCGGGGTGGATACATGCCAGGGCGACTCCGGCGGCCCGATGTTCAAGCGGGACGCCAACAACGAGTGGGTCCAGGTCGGGATCACCAGCTGGGGCGTGGGCTGTGCCCGGCCACAGAAGCCCGGCGTCTACACAGAGGTGCGCTCCTTCGCCGACGACATCTGCACCGCGGCGGCCTCGCTGGGCGGATGCCAGGTCCGCGACGGACTGGCGGTCAGTTACCCCGGCACCCAGACCGGCACGGTCAGCGCGGCGATCTCGCCGATGAGCCACACCGCCTCCGGCGGAACGGCCCCGTACTCATGGTCGGCGACGGGCCTGCCCCCGGGCCTGTCGATCAGTTCATCCACCGGTTCTGTCACCGGTACCCCCACGGCCGCCGGAACGTACAACGTGACCGTGACGGCGTCAGACAGCTCGTCGCCAGCCAAGACGGGGATCACCTTTTACTGGTGGTCGGTCGCCTTGGCCGTCAGCAACCCCGGCAATCAGACCAGCGCGGTCGGCATGCCGACCTCTCCGGTCAACCACACCGCTACCGGCGGGACCGCACCGTACTCGTGGTCGGCTTCCGGGTTGCCTGCGGGCCTGTCGATCAATTCTTCGACGGGTGCCATTTCGGGTACCCCGACGGCGGCCGGCACGTACAGCGTGACCGTGACGGCGACAAACAGCTCGCCCTACCGGACGGGACGCGCCTCATACTCGTGGACGGTCATGCCCGGCCTGGCCGTGAGCAACCCCGGCAACCAGACCAGCGCGTTCGGCAGCCCGATCTCGCCGGTCAACCACACCGCCTCCGGCGGGACCGCACCGTACTCGTGGTCGGCTTCCGGGTTGCCTGCGGGCCTGTCGATCAATTCTTCGACGGGTGCCATTTCGGGTACCCCGACGGCGGCCGGCACGTACAGCGTGACCGTGACGGCGACAAACAGCTCGCCCTACCGGACGGGACGCGCCTCATACTCGTGGACGGTCATGCCCGGCCTGGCCGTGAGCAACCCCGGCAACCAGACCAGCGCGTTCGGCAGCCCGATCTCGCCGGTCAACCACACCGCCTCCGGCGGGACCGCACCGTACTCGTGGTCGGCTTCCGGGTTGCCTGCGGGCCTGTCGATCAATTCTTCGACGGGTGCCATTTCGGGTACCCCGACGGCCGCCGGGACGTACAGCGTGACCGTGACGGTGACAGACAGCTCGTCGCCGACCAGGACGGGGCGTGCTCTCTACTCCTGGACGGTGAGCCCGGCACCCATACCGGGGTGTTACGGCGTCGTTGGTAACGACGTGGCGATTCCGGGCGCGTCCACTGTGGATTCCGCCATTGCGATCTCCGGCTGTGCGGGCATGGCCTCCGCGCAGGCGACGGTGGAGGTCCACATCCTTCACGAATTCGTCACCGACCTCGTTGTGACGCTGGTGGCGCCCGATGGCAGCACCTATGTGCTACGCAACCGGGAACTCGGCTCCACGGGCGGCATTCACCAGACGTACGTGGTGAACCTGTCCTCGGAGGTCGCCGAAGGAACGTGGAAGCTGCGGGTGCAGGATCTTTACGAGACCCACTCCGGCACCATCGACAGCTGGGCGTTGAACGTGAGCGGCGGCACGCCAGACTGCACGGGCACCAACAACTCCGACGTTCCGATCTCGGACGTGACCACGGTCACCTCGAGCGTCGAAGTCTCGGGGGGTTGCGCGGACTACGCCTCGGAAACCTCACAGGTGAAGGTGGACATCGTCCACTCCAACAGCGGTGATCTGGTGGTGACACTGGTGGCGCCGGACGGCAGCACCTACCTGCTGCGTAACAAGACCGGCGGTCCCTATGCCGACATTCACGAAACCTACACGCTCGACCTGTCCGCAGAGATGCGCAGCGGCATCTGGAAGCTGCGCGTGGAGGACGTGGGCTTTGGGTTTACGGGTTACATCGACACCTGGAAGCTGAACCTCGGCAACGGCGGTGGTGACGGCGACGGCGACGGCTCGCCGGACTGCGTGCGCACCAACGGCACCGACGTGGCGATCCCCGACCAGTCGACGGTCACCTCGACCATCGTCGTCTCAGGTTGTCTCGGCTACGCCCCGGCCACCTCGACCGTGGACGTCCACATCGTCCACCCTTACATCGGTGACCTCGTCGTGACGCTGGTCGCGCCGGACGGCAGCACCTATGTGCTGCACAACCGGACCGGCGGCGGGCAAGACAACATTCAAAAGGCGTACACGGTGAACCTGTCCTCGGAGGCGCGTGACGGCACCTGGAAGCTGCGGGTGCAGGACACGCAGGCATCGGACACGGGACGCATCGACTACTGGACGCTGACCCTGTAACCGGCCACGGGATGGCCTCGCCTGAACGGGCGGGGCCATCCCCAGCCGCTTCAGTGCGAGAATGACCGTAGTGGAGTCTTACGTTGAGCGTCCGCCGTTGCCGGGATTGGCGGGTGTGGTGCGGACGGTCTGGATCCAGCGCACCGGTGACACGGCGTACGTTCAGCGGCACCTGCCCACTGGCGGGGTCGAAATCCACTTTCCGATCGGTGGCCGTCCCCAGCTGGTTGGTCCGTTGACCGGTCCGGAGATTGAGGTCATCGCGGCGCATACCACCATCGTGGGTGTGCGGTTCCAACCAGGTACCGCGCCGCCCCTTCCGACGGTGCTCGACGACCTGGTGGACCAGCGTCTGGGCCTGGCGGAGCTGTGGGGAAGTGCGGTAGACCGCCTCGAGGAGGCGATGGCTCGAGCCGAGACACCCGAGCGGGCAGTGATGTTTTTGCAGGCTCACCTCCTGCGGGAGTTCCGAGGTGCAGTGCGCGTGGATCCGCTGGTGCGTGAAGCCGTGAAGGTGCTGATGCCGTGGCACCCGGTCAACATCGACATCCTGGCCACCCACCTGGCACTTTCCGCCAGCCAACTGCGTCGCCGCTGCCTGCAGGCGGTGGGGCTGAGTCCTAAGGTCCTCCAGCGGACGTTGCGGTTTCAAGGATTTCTCGCGCTGGCTCAGGCTGGCGCCACAGCCTCGGGCCGGCGTGGTGCGGACGGCATGGCGGGTCTGGCGGTTGACGTGGGCTACGCCGATCAGGCACACCTCAGCCGTGCGGGCCTGCCGGGAGCGGTTGGAGGGCGCGATCAAGCAGGGTCAGTTACGAGCCGACGTCGACCTGGACGATGTCGTGGAGCTGCTCTATGCGCCCCTCTACTACCGGATGCTCCTGCACACCCGCCCGATCACCCCGGATCAGGTGGACCGCATCCTGGAACTCGCGTTCACCGGCATCGCAGCGCGTCGCGCCGACGCCCAGGTGGGCTGAGAAGGCGCCCACCCTCAGGGTCAAGCACATCGATGTTGACCGCTGACGGCTGGTTAGGATATAGACCAGTATAGATGGGCTGGGTTAGGATCTCTAGGCCGTGGGACCGTCCTTCGAGGAGATCCGATGAATCCTGCTCGCCTGAACGACCTCGTCATCACTCTCTTCCGGATCGTACTTGGCCTGTTGTTCGCGGTCCATGGCGCGTCGTCGCTGTTCGGCGTCTTCGGTGGCAACCGCGGCTCCGGCGAAGCGATCGCGCTCGGCACTTGGCCCGGCTGGTGGGCGGCGCTGATCCAGTTTGTCGGTGGCGCGCTGGTCATGGCCGGCCTGGGCACCCGCGTCGCCGCGATCATCTGCTCCGGCTCAATGGCGTACGCGTACTTCGTCGTGCACCAGCCGGACGCCCTGCTCCCTCTCAACAACGGCGGCGAGTTGTCCGCGCTGTTCTGCTGGTCGTTCCTGCTGATCGCGGTCCTCGGCCCGGGCAAGTGGTCTGTGGACTCGATTCTGGCTCAGCGGCGGGCGGCGGCGGTGACCGTCTAACCCGGCTTGCGGCCGGTGCCGAAGGCCAATTCGAACCGACGGCGGCAGCCGTGCCACACGTGAGGGCGCGGCTGCCGCACCGGACTCTTGACGGCAACCCCGACGATGCCGGCCGGGCTCGGTCTAGGGTGATCAAGCATGGGAGCCGAGACCGGCGGGGAGTGCCCCTTCTGTGCGGCAGCGGGCGGGCAGCCAGCGACCCAGGTGCTGTATGAGACGCCTGACGTGCTTGCGCTCTTTCCGCTGGGACCGGCCACCCTCGGACACACCCTGGTGCTCCCGCGCCGGCATGTGCCCGACCTCTGGGCCCTTTCGGCCACTGACGCGCGGCCGCTTACCGAGGCTGTCCTGCGCGTCGCCCACGCGGTGCGCGAGGCGCTGCACCCGGACGGGCTCAACGTCATCACCTCCGCGGGTCGCGCCGCGTCGCAGACCGTCATGCACCTGCATGTGCACGTGGTGCCCCGGTGGGAGGGCGACGCGATCGGTGACCTCTGGCCGCGGCGCGGTCCCGCGTTCGCCCACGAGGCCCTCGACCGGGCGGCTGAGTCGATCCGGGCGACGCTCGGCTAGGCCCTAGGGCCTAGGCCCTAGGCCGATCGCGCGATCGCGACGACGACCAGGACAGCGTCGACCAGCACCAGCGCGCCGTAGAAGAGCGCCATGGTGGTGGAGAACGTCGCCGCCGCCCACGAGTTCTGCGCCGCGTACGGCCTCAGGTCCATCGCCATGAGCTCGACCGTCGTGCCTTGCTTGCGGACATCGTTGTAGAGATCGCGGAACCGCCGTTCGTTGCGCACGAAGACACCGTCGAGGAACCAGAACGTGACGAGCGGGATCAGCCCAACCAGCGCGATCGCCCAGTCGAGGCGATTGGCCAGGACGGCGAAGAACGCGGCGGCGATCGTCAGCGTCCAGCCCTTGATGAGAAAGGAGTGGTTCGCCAGCCGGCTGACGATGGCCTGGATGAGTTCCAGGTGCTTGATTCGCTCCGGACTCAGCCCGCTCGGATCGCTCACGTGTGCCGCTCCTCACTGATCGTGCGGCGAGCACTCAACGTAGCAGCGTCGATGCCCGCCGATTCACGTGGTGAACCGGGCCCGGCGCCGGCGAGCGACCAGGAAGGCCACCACTCCAGCGATTACCAGGGTGGCGCCGGCGATGCCCAGCGTTCGACCGTCGGCGCCGGTGACCGGCAGGCCGCCTCCGCTGCCGTCGGCCGGCGGGGTGGTGCCCGGTGTCGCCGGAGAAGAGCCGCTCGGCGAGGCGGTTGGCGTGGGTGACGGCACCGTCGCCAGCTTCACGTACGCGAAGCCGACCCGACTGGTCTCCGCTGGGATGACCAGCTGCTTGGCGACCAGGCCCAGCGTGCCCTCGGTGCCCGCGGCTGGCGTCGTGCCCTGCCCGCTGTCCTTCTTGGCGAATTCCGCGATGCCGCCGTTTTCGTCCACCCAGTCCTTGGGGAACCATTGGAAGACGATGGCGGGCATGCGGTCGGCGCGCGCTTCGCGGGCGGCGGCGACCTGGAACGGCGAAAGCGCGTAGGTGCCGCTGCCGGCCGCCAGCTCCTGGTCGATCTCGCACCAGGCGCCCTCGAGATTGCTGTCCACGTAGTACTGGCAGTTCGTGAAGGTGCGGGGCAGGTCGACGTCGTTGAACACCCGGACGTTGACCACCACCCCGGCGGACGCGGCGGTGCCGACGTTGGCGACGCCGAGCACCACGGGAACGGACTCGCCCTGGCGGATCGGGTAGGTGACGGCCCGGCCGGCCTCGTCGCGTTCGGACAGTGCCGCGAACAGCGGTGCGTCGTCGGCCGCGTTGGCGACCGAGGGAACCGCGAGCACGCCGGCGGTCATGGCTGCCGCGCCGAGCGCGCGAAGGTACATCTTCATGAATCACTCCCCGTTGATGGTCCGGCGGGGACTATACCGGGGATCGATGAATCGGGCCGCCCTGCGTCGCGGACCACGGCCCAAGGGCCTCGGCGAGCTTGCGGGCGGCGGTGGTGAGCTGGCTGCGACCCGGTTTGTCCGTGAGCGCGGCCAGGCCCGCCGGCACCGCCGTGTGCCGGCCGGCCCGAGCGGCGTCAGCGGCGAGCCTGAGCAGCTCAGGCAGGCCCGGGCGGGGTTTGGCGGCCAGCAGGTCGGGCAGCGCCGCCGAGGCGATCTGCCAGACCGCGTCGTGGGCGCCGGCCTTGAGCGCCTCGGTCAGCGGCTGGAGCGTGCGGCGTAGGACGACGCGATCCGAGCTGGCAAGGATGCCGAGCTCGACACCGACGCCGGAGCTGTCCCAGTCAGGGCGAGAGGCAAGCGCGGTGAGCGCGTCACCGGCCGCCAGCCGGACGTTCTCCCGGCGGTTCGCCAGTGCGTACATCATGGTTGCCGCGGTCGCGGGACCGACGGGGCCGTCGGCCGCGGCGAGGCCGTACAGGAAGCCGGTGCCCGGGTCCTGGCGGTCCAGGGCGATGGCGACGTAGGGCTGGAGGTGCGCGGCGGCGATCTCCCGGTGCGACGGGGTGACCATGGGCCACAGCGCCAGCGGGGGCATGTGCCACGTGAACGCCGAGCGTTCGCTGGCCGTGCGGGCGTCGCCGAGCTCGGAGGGCAGGCCCACCGGGTCGAGCATCGCGACGCGCAGGCTGGGAAGGTAAGCGGTCTTGTCGACCTCCTCGATCCAGGTGCGCGGCTCGGTGACGCCGGTGCTCAGCCAGGCGGCGAAGCGCCGGCCGGCCGGTGAGGCGAGGCGCGCCGCGGCGGTGTGGACGGCCGGATCGACCTCGCGGGGAAGGCGCATCAACGCCTGGGTCAGGTCTCCAGCGGAGGGCTGCCAGCCGTCGTTGTCGGCCTGTCGCAGCAGGCTCAGCGCACGTGCCGGATCCACGTGGCCATCCACAGTGGACGGCGTGGCAAGCAGGCCGGGCGGCGGTTGTTGGATCAGGCGGGGGATCAGCTCAGCGGACCGGCCGTCGATGAACAAGCTCAGCGGCGGACTCTCGCGGGTGGTCTGCCGGGCTGGGCGGGCCCTGGAACGGCCGCAGGCCGCGGCGATCAGGGCCGGCCAGTACCCGGGCCACTGGGGGATCAGCGGCTCCAGTACCCGGGCGGCAAGCTCCCGATCGCCGCGAGCGGCGCGGACCAGACCGTCGAGCGCGGCCTCGTGCCGGACCGGGTCGGTGTCGCCGTTGCGCAGCAGAACGCTCAACTCACCGGCGAGCGCGCCGAGGCCCAGCGGGGACGGCATCCGCGCGGGTAGGTCGGCGGCGACCAGGACCGGTGCGGGCGCGGCCGCGGGCGCGGCGGTGCCGAGCACCGCCGCGAGCCGGATTCCGAGGGTGCCGTCGAGGGACGGCGCCTCAGCCGCCAGCGGGTGCGCGCCATCTCGGACAGCTCCGCCGCCCGCGCTTCGACGAGGTCGAGGGTACGTTCGGCGAGCTCGGACACCGGGTGGTGCAGTCCGACGACGAGCCCGTCGACGAGGTCGTCGAGCGGCATCGGCCGGAGCCAGGCGAGGTGGGCTCGAACCAGCTCCTGTACGCGTTCAGGCGTCGAGGTGGCCAGCGCGAGGTGGCCGCCCGCCAGGCCGGACGCCTGTTCGTAGATCCGAGTGTCTACAGTCGACGCTGCGGTGCTCAATCGCCGATACCTCTCCGGTCCCCGTCCCGACGCCTACGCATCCTGCCATCCACGGCCCCGGCGTGCTGTCCCTGATTGGGGTCAGGATGTGGGCAGCTCCAGGCAGGTGCCGCAGAATCCGCTGGGTGGCGGCGGTGTCGGCTGCTGGTTGCCGCCGACGTAGAAGACGACCTTGTCGACGAGCGGGTCGGTGGTGGGGATCGGTTCCATCGTGGCGGGCCCGTCCTTTGGGAACGTCACGCGTACGCAGGCGATCCGGTCGGTGAGGGTGCGCATGGCGCATACCCCCGCTTGCCCTGCCCTCGGTACTGATCGGAAGACGGCGGAGAACGGGGTGGGGCCCTCGGGTTGGTACCGCACCAACGAGTGGGGATATGCGAACGCGCCGAAGTTCTGCGGGTGGAAGGCGACCAGGGCGAAGGCGTCGTTGGCCCGGGGTGGCTCACACGGCGTGACCTGGCCGTGGAGCGCGGTCTGCCTATCGGCGGTGGTCTCGATCGCGGTGAACTGCCCGGCCGCGCAGTACGCCGGAGGCCAGGGCCCGGCGGCCTGGGCCGGCGTGACCGCGCCGAGGGTCAGAGCCAGCGTGGTCGCGAGTACAGCGACGGCGCTGATGGCTGGCCGGACGAGCGCGTGTGACACTGGATCTCCTCAGGTGGTGGCGGCATCGGCTGGCTCTTGAGCACCGCTGTCGCCGTAGCGCGGTGGTTGGGGTGCGGCGCCGGCCGAGCCGAGCAGCAGCGCGAGCTGGAACCGGTTTTCGACACCCAGGCGGTCCATCAGGTGCCGCATGGTGTAGGCGACGGTGCGGACGCTGAGCCGCAGTTCCTGCGCTGCCGACTGGTCGGTGTATCCCATGGCGAGCAGGCGCACCAGTGCCAGCTCCCGGTTGCTCAGGTCGATGGGTGGTACCCCCTGCTCCCGTGGATCGATCCCGTCGGTCCACAGCCGGTCGAACATGCCCGCCAGGCCCCGCACGACCGGCGCGTCGGCGACCTCGATGTAGCCCTTTTCGAGGTCCAGAGGGTCGCTCGGAACCAATGCCACCCGCCGGTCGAAGATCATCACCTTGAGTGGGAGCGCCGACAGCTCCCGGTACATCCCGCCGGAGCGGCCGAGGGCGGTGGCGTACGCGCTCAACCGGTCACCGTCGCTTGGCGGCAGGCCGAGCACCCGCAGCCGGATGCCACGGGCCAGGATGCTGGAGTCCAGCGGCAGGGCGGCAGCGGTCGCTTCGGCGTCGAAGACCTCTTCGGTGTTGATGGCCAGGTGCTCGTGGCGTTCGGCGGCGGTGAGGCTCGCCGCCCGCTGTCGTGCCGCGGCGCGGGTCGGCCACCGCCGCACCGAGGCGCCCTCCAGAGCCGTCAGGCCGACCCCAGTGACCGTCGCGATGTGCAGGCGCCACCGTTCGAGCGCCGAATCGGGAGTACGGCGCTTCCGCAACGCGTTGAGCACACGCTCCAGCGTCACCGCTTCCCACACCAGGGCGTCCCTCGACCGGTACCCGGCGTTCGCGGCGGTGGGGACGGGACGTACCGCCTCCACGGCCACGAGTTCGTCGAGCGCGCGGCTCACCCGGCTCTGGGGCATACCCAGCTCCCGGGCGAGCCGCGCGACGGTGCGGGGGCCCAGCATCGACAACGCCCGGTAGCCGAGATCGGCATCGGGCGTCACCCCCCACCTGGTCAGCCTGGGAAGAACCTCCGTCGACAACCCCAACGGACCCCCCTGTCTCGAACCCACCCCTACCCCCTACGAAGACAGGAGATCACCTTCGGCAACGGCTGTGAAGATCCGAGTCACAGGCTTGCATGTTTCTGCAACCGCGGGCCAGCCCGCCTGGCGCGGTCGGGAGCCTGACGCGCGGATGCGGGGGGCGCGCCTACTTGCGCTTCGTGAAGTCCTCGTACTGCTTGACGACCTCGTCGGTCGGCCCGTCGGCCCGGATCACGCCGGACTCCAACCAGATCGACCGCTCGCAGGTGTCGACGATCGAGGCCATCGTGTGGCTGACGAGGAAGACCGTGCCGGCGTCGGCGCGAAGCTCTCGTACCCGCTCCTCGCTGCGCCGCCGGAACTGCGCGTCGCCGGTGGCGAGCGCCTCGTCGATCAGCAGTACGTCGTGGCGTTTCGCGGCGGCGATGGAGAAGCGCAGCCGGGCCGACATGCCGGACGAGTACGTGCGCATCGGCAGTGAGCTGAACTCGCCCCGGTCGTTGATCCCGGAGAACTCGATGATCTTCGGCGTCTGTTCGCGTACCTGCTCCTTGCTCATGCCCATGGCCAGGCAGCCGAGCTCCACGTTGCGCTCGCCGGACAGGTCGTTCATCAGTGCGGCGTTCACGCCGAGCAGCGATGGCTGGCCCATCGCGTAGAGCGCGCCCCGGTCGACCGGCAGCAGGCCGGCGACCGCCCGCAGCAGTGTCGACTTGCCGGAGCCGTTGGTGCCGATGAGCCCGATCGCCTCACCCCGGTAGGCCGTGAAGCTCACGCCCTTGATCGCGTGTACCTCGCGGATGGTCGGCGGGCGGCTGCGGGTGACCAGGCGTCGCAGGCCAGCCACCGGCGATCCGGTGCCCGGCGTGCCGGCGCCGTGCACCCGGTAGACCACGTGTACGTCGTCCGCGACGATCGTGGGGATGCGCTCAGCCACGGCCGTACTCCTGTTCGCCCAGCCAGAAATACACGAACCCGCCGACGCCCGCGAGCAGCGCCCAGCCGACGGCCAGTGCCCACAGCACCGGCACCGGCGAGGCCAGTGGCGCCCCTTCGAGCAGCGCGTGCCGCATCAGCTCGATGTAGACCAGCAGCGGGTTGGCCTCCAACAATCGGGCTGCCCAGAGCGGAAGGTGCCGCTCGAAGAGGACGACGCTGTAGAGCACGCCGGAGGCGTACATCCAGGTCCGCATGATGAACGGGATGAGCTGCTTGAGGTCGGCCAGCTTCGCGCCCAGCCGCGCCACGATCATCGCGACGCCGGCGTTGAACACCGACTGCAACAGCAGCGCGGGCACGACCACCAGCCACTCGACGCTGATCGGCTCGCCGGTGATCAGGACGATCCCGATCAGAACGATGATCGATGCCACCATGTTGCTGAACTGGGTGAGCGTCACCGCGATCGGCAGGCAGGCCCGGGGGAACTGTAGGGCCCGGATCAGGCCCAGATTGCCCGAGATGGCCTGCACGCCGCCCTGGATGGCGCTCTGGCTGAAGACGAAGACGAACAGCCCGGTGCACAGGTAGGCGATGAAGTTGGGGACGTCGGCCTTGGTGTTGAGCACCACGCCGAAGATGAGGTAGTAGACGGCCGCGTTGGTCACAGGTGTGAGCACCTGCCAGAGCCGCCCGAGCCGCGTCGTGCTGAACGAGGAGACGATCCGCGCATTCGCGTAGGCGGATATGAAGTGCCGGTAGGACCAGAGTCGCCTGGTGTACGCGGCGAGGCCCGGCCGCGCGCCCGCGACGGTGAGACCGTGCTTGGCCGCCAGCTCCGCCTGGGACAGGTGCGAGTCTGGATCGACTACCACCGTATCGGTCATTTCCGATCCTTGTCATCAGCGCATGGCTCACCCCGTGACCGGCGAGCGATGGAACGCTACCGTATCGACGCCATCCCAGGATAGTCAGTGCCGACGTCGATACGCAACCGTAGCGTCGTTGAGCTATATTGCCCTGGTGGCGGCCGTGAACAAGAGATCTCCTGCCGGCGCGGCCGTGCTCCGGGAGGACGTCACGAGCGCCATCCGCCAGGCCGTCATGCAGGAGCTCGCCGCGGTCGGCTACGGCCGGCTCTCGATCGAGGCGGTCGCACGCAGGGCGGGAGTCGGCAAGACCGCGGTCTATCGCCGATGGAGTTCAAAGCTGGAGATGGTGTTGGAGATCGTCTCCGAGGTCGCCAGCCAGAGCCTGCCGCTGCTCGACACCGGCGGCCTGCGCGGCGACCTCGAGATGTTGCTGCGGATCGTGGCCCGCGCTCTCGGGCACCGGCTGGCCTCGCAGATCATCCCCGACCTGCTCGCCGAGGCGGCCCGCAACCCGAAGATCGCGCAGACCCTCCAGGATGCCCTCCGCGCCAATCAGCGCCAGGTGTCGGAGCTGCTCATCGGTCGAGCCGTCGACCGCGGCGAGCTTCCTGCCGGCACCGACCCGGATGCGGCCGTCGATCTGATCATCGGCCCGATCTACTGGCGGCTCGCCGTCGCCCGCACGCCGTTGCCGAAGGGATACGTGACCGCGCTCGCCGCCTCGATCGCGGCAGCGCTCGGCGCCCCCTCGTCGACCCCGCCCTGATCTGCTTGCGCGTATCGGGGCCTGGCCGGATGCTGGACGTAAAGGGCTCCTCATAGATCCTTACCGAACGAGTGGACGTCCGGCTCGTTCCGGTAGAAGCCGAAGTCGGGAATCCGCTGGTACCCCGCCGTCAGGTACAGGTTGATCGCCTCGGGCTGGCGTCCGCCGGTCTCCAGCACTATCCGGCGCCGCCCGTGCTCGCGGGCCGATTGCTCGACCGCTGCCAGGACCGCCCGCGCCAGACCCCGCCCGCGGGCGGCCGGCAGCGTGTACATCCGCTTGATCTCCGCGACCGTACCGTCCTCGCCGTGACCGCGCCACGCCCCGGACGACACCGGCTGCTGGTCGAGGTACGTCACGAAGAACGCCCCGTGCGGCGGCTCGAAGTCGGCCGCGTCGACCGGGGTCGCGTCGCCCTCGTCGTCCTCGTACCGCTCGCGCAGGTCGGCCAGGGCCGCCTTGATCAGCACCTGCGCGTCCGGATCGAGGTATCCGGTCCGCCTGATTTCGATCTTCTCCACCGGACCATCTTCCCTTGATTGCCCGCATTTACCGATAAACTCGTCGCGTGGTGACGATGGATGATGTCGCTCGACTGGCCGGCGTCTCGAAGATGACGGTCTCGAACGTCGTCAACAATCGCGCCGGAGTGAGCGAGCCGACCCGCCGTCGTGTGCGGGAGGTCATCGCGGTGTCGGGCTACCGCCTCAACCTCTCCGCGCGGACCCTCAAGTCCGGGCGCACCGGTGTCATCGGTCTCGCCGTGCCCGAGGTCGACCGTCCCTACTTCGGCATGCTCGCCGCCAGGGTGATCGAAGACGCGGCAAGGCGCGGGTTTCATGTCGCGATCGAGCAGACCGGTGCCGCGATCGCCGGCGAGGTCGAGGCGATCGCCCAGTCTCACAACCTTCAGTTCGACGGCCTGATCCTGAGCGCGGTCCAGCTCGACCCGCGCCAGCACCTGGTGTCCGATGGAAGCGTTCCGATCGTGATGCTGGGCGAACGAGACTTCGGGGCGGCCTTCGACCATGTCGCCATGCCAAATGAGGAGGGCACCAGGGCCGCCACGGAGCACCTGATCAACCGTGGTTGCCGGCGCATCGCGTTCGTCGCCGGCGACGAACTCACCGGTGTGAACGTGGTGGCAAGCCGCCACCGTGGCTACGCCGCCGCGCTCGCCGAGCGGGGTCTCGAAGCCGATCCCGGGCTCCTGGTGACCTCTCCGGTGATGACGCTCGAGTCGGGGCGCACAGCGGTCCATCGGCTCGTCGGGGCGGGCATCGCATTCGACGGCGTCGTCGCGGTGACCGACACCGTCGCGCAAGGCGTGCTGAGAGGTCTCGCGGATCACGGGATCGGCGCTCCGGACCAGGTTCGCGTCGTCGGGTTCGACAACATTCCCGAGTCGAAGTACCTGGTGCCGTCGCTGACCACGGTCGCTCCCGACCACGGGTGGATGGCGGAGATGGCGGTCCGCCTGGTCATCGAGCGCATGGCGGATCCGTCTCGTCCGGCGGCCGAGTACGTCGCGCCGTTCGACATCATCGCTCGCGAATCCACGCGCTGAGCGGCAGCTCAGCCGATGTCGCCGGCGACGGTGACGAAGGAGTGGGCCGGGACGTGTACCCGGAGCTTCCCGCCCGCGACAGCGACGCCCTCATGCGGGCGCGGCGTGACCGACTCGGGAGACTGGGGAGTGTTGTGGTCCTGAAGCGCACCGGCGGTCAGGATCAGCGAATCTACCGCGCTGACCGCGCCGCCGCGCAGCTCGATCTCGACGTCCGCCGCAGCCTCGGCGTCTAGGTTGGACAGTGAGACGAGCAGGCGCCCGTCCTTGCGGCTGGCCGAGACCGAGACGGTCTCCAGGCTCGCGTCGCCGACCTCGCGGGCCGGGAGGCCGCCGCGGACGTCGACCCGCAGGGACGCGGCGTCCTGGTGGCCCTTATTCATCTGGAAGACGTGGTAGGTCGGCGTGAGCACCAGCGCCTTCGAATCGGGGTCGGTCAGGATCATCGCCTGGAGCACGTTCAGCGTCTGCGCGATGTTCGCCATGACGAGGCGGTCGGCGTGGCGGTGGAAGATGTCGAAGTGGACACTCGCTACCAGGGCGTCCCGCAGGGTGTTCTGCTGGTACAGGAACCCGGGGTTGGTGCCGGGCTCGACGTCCCACCAGGTGCCCCACTCGTCCAGTACCAGGCCCACGCTCTTGTTCGGGTCGTAACAGTCCATGACGTTCGAGTGCCCGGTGAGCAGCTCGTCGGCGCGAGCGGCCTTGACCATCGTGGCGTAGTACTCGTCGGTGTCGAAAACCGTGGCGGATCCCTTGCTGTCCCAGGAGCCCGCCATCGTGTAGTAGTGCACCGACAGTGCCTGGTAGGCCGTGCTCTTGACGCGCTGGCAGCCGAGGTGCCCGAGCTGCTTCATGAGCGTCTCGGTCCAGTCGTAGTCGAAGTCCGAGGCGCCGGCGGCGATCTTGTACAGCTTGGCGTCGCCGTAGTCGCGGCAGTAGGTGCCGTAGCGGCGGGCCTCCTGCGCGTAGTGCGCGGCGGTCATGTTGCCGCCGCATCCCCACGCCTCGTTGCCGAGGCCCCAGAACGTGACGTTCCAAGGCTCCTCGCGGCCGTTGGCCTTGCGCAGCCGCGCCATGGGGGAGTCACCCTCGCGGTTGAGGTACTCGACCCACTCGCTCATCTCCCGCACGGTGCCCGAGCCGACGTTGCCGCTGATGTACGGCTCGGCGCCCAGCAGTTCGCACAGGGCCATGAACTCGTGCGTGCCGAAGTGGTTGTTCTCCTCGACGCCACCCCAGTGGGTGTTCACCATGACGGGGCGCTCGGCCTTGGGTCCGATGCCGTCCATCCAGTGGTACTCATCGGCGAAGCAGCCGCCCGGCCAGCGCAGGTTCGGGATGTCGAGGGCGCGCAGGGCCGCGACCACGTCGAGCCGGATGCCGCCCTCGTTCGGGATGTCGGAGTCTTCGCCGACATAGAACCCGCCGTAGACGCACCTTCCCAGGTGCTCGGCGAAGTGGCCGTAGATGTGGCGGCTGATCCGGGGACCGTCGATGTCGACGTTGATGACTGCGGAGATGCTCATGGGGCGTCCTTAGGCTTTACCGGTCACTTTACCGATACACTCTAGATCGGGTCCGGGTAGGCTGACCGGTCATGATCGGAGTGCGGTTCGGGCTGGTCGGGTACGGGTTCGGCGGACGGTACTTTCACGCTCCGCTGCTCGCGACGGCGCCCGGCGTCGACTTCGTCGGAGTGGTGACCCGCTCCGCGCAACGCCGGGCCGAGCTGGCCGGCGACCGGCCCGAGGTGCCGGCGTTCGACTCCCTCTCCGCGCTGGCGGCGGCGGGAGCGCAGGCGGTCGCCATCTCCACTCCGGCGGACACCCGCGTGGCCCTGGTGCACGAGGCGATCGCGCTGGGCCTGGCAGTGGTGGTCGACAAGCCGTTCGCCCTCGACGCGGCGGCGGCCCGCGGCTTCGTCGAGGCAGCCGAGAAGGCCGGGGTGCCGCTCAGCGTCTACCAGAACCGTCGCTGGGACTCCGACCTGCTCACCGTCCGGCGGCTCATCGACGCGGGCGAGCTCGGCGCGGTGACCCGCTTCGAGTCGCGGTTCGAGCGGTTCTCCCCGGAGCCGGGCCCGCCAGCCGCCGGGGGCGGCACCCTGCGCGACTTCGGCGCGCACCTGGTCGACCAGGCGCTGCTGCTGTTCGGCCCAGCGACCCGGGTGTACGCGGAGATGCGCGGCCGGCACGAGCTCGACGACGACGTCTTCGTGGCGCTGCACCACGCCAGCGGCGTCGAGTCGCACCTGTGGGGGAGTTGGGTGCAGGCGGCGCCCGGGCCGCGGTTCCGGGTCACGGGTACGACCGGCACCTATGTCGTGGGCGGAATGGACGGTCAGGAGGCCGCGCTGGTCGCCGGCCGGACGCCAGCCAGCGAAGGCGACAACTGGGGCGTCGAACCGGAGGCGTTCTGGGGTGTGCTCTACCGGGGTGACGACGGCGAGCCGGTGCCGACCGAGCGCGGCCGTTGGGACACCTACTACCCGGCGTTCGCCGCCGCCGTCCGCGGTGAGGGTCCGGTGCCTGTCGACCCGAGAGACGTGGTGCGCAACGTCGAGGCGCTCGACGCGGCCCGGGAGAGCGCCACGACCGGCGGCGCGGTCAACATCTGAACCAGGTCTGTGACAGGATCTTCGGCGGCGTATCCCCCGACGAAGGGACAGTCGTGAGTCGACCGTGGACCCGGTTCGGTTTCCGGGCGTTGGCCCTCGCGTTGCTTCTGGTGGGGATTGGTGGCGGCTATTACCTAAGTCAGTACCAGGAAGACCGTCGACAGGGGATCAACGCCCAGTTGGCGGCCGACGCGGCCCAAGACGAGATCGGGTACCTCAAGGAGCGGCAGCGCGAGCACACGATCGCGACGGCGCAGCAGCGCGAGGCGCAGCGGGTCGCCGCCGAGAAGGCGGCGGCTGCGGCGAAGACCGAGGCCGAGCGGATCAGCAAGGCCGAGGAGGAGGCGAGCCGCAAGAAGCGCGAGAAGGCGGAGACCAAGCCGTACACCGGCCCGATCCCCGCCTCCTGCAACGAGTACAGCGGCAACCGCAAGATTGGCTGCGCGATGATGATCGACGCGGGGTTCCCGATCTCCGAGTTCCCGTGCCTGGAGAAGCTGTGGACCAAGGAGAGCGGCTGGAATCACAAGGCGCGCAACTCCTCGTCCGGCGCGTACGGCATCGCGCAGGCGTACCCGGGCAGCAAGATGGCCTCCGCGGGCAGCGACTGGCAGACCAATCCCGCCACGCAGATCAAGTGGGGTCTCGGATACATCAAGGGCCGGTACAAGACACCATGCGGCGCGTGGACGTACTTCCAGAACAACGGTTCCTACTGATCGCCGAGTACGTGGCCGATGCCGTGCCGGCTCAGCCAGTCCACAGTGTGCGGTACGAAGCGGGATGCGGACGCGCCGGCGCTGACATCGGTGGCGACCACGGGCACCTGCGCGGCGAGCGGTAGCAGCACCGTCCGCCAGCAGGCCGGCGTGGCGCAGGCGGAGTTGTTGTCGACCTGCCAGGCGGCGGCCAGGCTCCGGCCTGCCCGGTCGGTCGGGCGGTGGGCGAGCCAGCCGCTCAGGTCGTTGGAGTCGTCCAGGCCACCGACGAGGATGACGTTGAACGCCCCGTACCGGCGGATCTGGTCGACCAGGTACTGCGTTTCGGGGCGGAGAACGCCGACCACCAGGTCGAAGACCACTGCGTTGTCGTCGCGGAACACCCGTGCGGCGTGGAGCCAGAAGCTCGTCAGGTTCGCGGCGGTGGTCGCGCGCGGTGCCACGATGGGCGTAATGCCGTGCCGGATCAGCCGTCGGGCGTACGCGGCGACCTCGGCGAGGTAGGCGTCTCGGTCTTGGACAGCGGTGTGGCCGCTGCTGGGCCAGCAGGCGTCGCTCAGCACCATCCGCACGGTGTTGACGCCGCGCGCACGCAGTGCGCGAACGGAGGCGTCGTCGACCGACCCGTCCCAGAAGCCGGCGCTCGGTGGGCAGCCGGCCTCCACTGTGGAGCGGGCGACGCCGCGCGCGCGGAACGGCCGCGGGTCGCGCTCGACGGTGACGATGCGGGCGCCGGTGACGTGCAGCGACCGCGCCTCGCCAGGCGCCGGGGGCGGGATGACGCGTACGCCGATGGCCTCCCTGGCGGTTGCGGCGCCGGTGTTGTCGAACGCCGTCGCGCTGATCCGCGTGCCGCCGTTTTCCGGTACGCCGCGCCAGTCGAAGGCGTACGGCGGCGCCGTGTCTACATTGAGCAGGACACCCCTGTTCTTGAACTCGACCCGCGTGATGTGCCGCCCGGGTGCCGCTGTCGCGTCGACCCGGATCGGGATCGTGGCCGGCGCGGCGAAGAAGTCGTCGGGCTGTGGGGAGGTCATCGTGACCGAGGGCGGCGTTGGGTCGGGATGTCCCGGAGGCGGCGAGGAGATGGTCGGGCTTGGCGTCGAGCCGTCCGTATTGCAGGGCTGGCTGTTGAAGGAGTAGTTGGTCGGCGGAGGGTTTTCTCCGCTGTGGTGACCGCCCCAGCGCACCGTGACGGAGCCGCCGGTCGGCAGCGTGTGTCCCGCGGGCGGGATGAGCACCGGGTCGTTCGGGGTGTGGGTGCCCGCGATGATCGTGTATCCGGGCGGCAGAGGCTCGAGGTCAGGGACGAAACGCTGGCTGTAGGCCGGCAGCCGCCACCGCAGCCGCCAGTCGGTCGCCGGGGGCCCGAGGTTGGTCAGGGTCATCTCGGCTGTCCAGCCGAGCGACCACTCACGGAGGATTTTGTACTCCACCGTGCACGCCGTCGCCGCGTACGCCGGCCGTAGCACCATGGTCAGCGCCCCAGCCGCGACGATCGTCATGGACACAGCCAGCGCGATGATCCGACGTCGCATCTGAGCCCCCGTGTATCGATGGAAGTCGCTTCCTGGTTCACGATGCGGGACGTGTTGTTGGCTGTCAACAAATTGAGGTTGCAAACCGTACGTCCGTACTGTTTGGTGGGAGGGTGCGCTTGCTTCCACCACCCGGCGCGGCCCGGGTCCTCGCCCTGTCCACCCTGGTCAACACCGTCGGACGGGGCGTCTGGCTGACCGCCAGCGCGCTCTTCCTGACCCGGTCGGTGGGGCTCTCGGTGACGCAGGTCGGCATCGGGCTCACGGTGACCGCCCTGGTCAGCCTGGTGGTGAGCACTCCGGCGGGATACCTGGCCGACAGATACGGCCCGCGCGGCATCCAGTTCGTCGCACTCCTCGCCTGTAGCGGGCTCACCGCCGCGCTGGCCCTGGTCGGGTCGTTCCCGTCCTTCCTCGTGGTCAGCATCGCGATCGCACTGGCCGACGCGGCCTTCCGTGGTGCCCGCGGCGCCGTGATCGCCGGCGCGGTCCCCGCTGACCAGCGGGTCCGCACGCGCGCCTATCTTCGAGCCACCACCAACGTGGGGATCTCGGTCGGCGCCGCCCTGGCCGGCGTCGGCATCGCGGTAGACACCCGGACGGGCTACCTGGCGCTGATCGCGGTCGACGCGGTGAGCTTTCTGGTCGCGGCCGCGATCCTCACCCGGCTGGCGCCGATAACGCCGGTGGCGGCTCCGGCACACGGGCCGCGGCTGGTGGCTCTGCGAGACCGCCCGTTTCTGGTGTTCACGCTGCTCGACGGGGCGATGTCGATGCACTTCGGCCTGCTCAACATCGCCCTTCCACTGTGGATAGCCGGCCACACCACCGCACCCCGCTGGCTCATCTCGGTACTGATGCTGGTCAACACCACGATGGTGGTGCTCTTCCAGGTGCGCGCCGCGCGCGGTACCGAGGAGGTTGCCGGCGCCGCACGGGCATCGCGCCGAGCCGGCGCGGCCATCGCGGTCGCGTGCCTGCTCTTCGCCGCGAGCGGCGCCGCAGCCGCGCCCGTCGCGGTCGCGTTGCTGCTCGCCGGCGCGTTCACACACGTCGTCGGGGAGCTGTGGCAGTCCGCCGCGGGCTGGGGAATCTCGTTCGGGCTCGCGCCGGCTCACGCGCAGGGGCAGTACCAGGGGGCGTACGGCATGGGGATGCAGCTTGGCGGCATGCTCGCCCCGGTCGTGGTGACCACCCTCGCGATCGGCTGGGGAGCGCCGGGCTGGCTGGTGCTTGGTGCTCTCTTCGTCGGTCTCGGCGCGCTGATGCCGCCGGTGGTGCGCTGGGCGTCGCGCACCCGGGAGCCCGAGTTGGAGGCGGCGCCGGTTTAACCGGTACCGGGAGCCGAAAGCTGAACTGTTGCCTCTCGTAAACCGTACTGGACGGTAGGTAAGCTCCGGTCGATGGGAGGTGGGCCGCGTGGATATGGACGCACCTGACGCACCTGACGCGGCGCCGACGAGGGGGAAGCGGGCGCACGCGGCCGAATACGGCGGCTTCCTGAAGGGGCGCCGCTTTCTGAAAGGACGCGGCGCCAAGTGGCTGGCGTTCGGCCTGACGCCGGTGCTCGTGGTGCCCCTGGCGGTGCTGTTCCTCCCACTGCCCTTTCTGGACAGCTACCTCGCCGGCCTGATCGCCGAGCGGGTGTCCAGCCAGGTCGCGTGCCCCGGCAGCCTCCCGCAGGCACCCAAGGTCGAGGTCGGCGGTGGACGGCTCGTGCCGCAGCTGCTGCGAAGGCGGATGTCGGAGGTGCGGCTGTCGGTGCCGGACGTCACCATCGGCGACACCGAACACGCCAAATTCGACGCCACCATGCGAGACGTCACCCAGCCGGAGGAGGGGACCACCCGCGTCGGCAGCATGGACGCGTCCATCACGGTCGCGTTCGCCAACATGCCGACCGCGGAGGGCGAACCGCCGACCACCTACGACCGAGCCGAAGACGGCTCGCTGACCGTCACGACGGTGTCGCCGGCCGAGAATGCCAAGAACGTCACCGCCAAGCTCTACCTGAAGATGGAACTGCGGGGCGAGTCGGTCGCAGCGGTGCCGCAGAAGCTGCAACTGTTCGGGCGCGAGCTCCCGGCCGACCAGGTGAAGAACCTGGCGGGTGGCGAGCGCAAGCACGATCTGCCCGATCTGCCGGACGGCGTGGCCTACAAATCGATCACGCCGCGTAAGGACGGTGTGCACGTCGCGCTCGACGGTGTCGCCACCGAGCCGCTGAGCAACCTCCCCAAGGAGGTCGACGGCCGAGCGGTTTCCTACTCGGCCAAAGGCGGGCTGCTGGGCATCTCGACGGCGCTCAGCATCGAACCGATCGTCAACGTCCCGCTGACCATCCACACAGCACCCCGACTCAACGGGGGAACGCTGACCCTGGTGCCGCAGACGGTCGAGATCCTCGGCGCCAACCGCCAGCCCGACGACCTGCTCGCCCGGATCGTGCTGGGTCAGATCAAGCAGGAGTCGCTGACCCGCAAGCTGCCGACGCTGCCGCCCGGTGTGACATACCGATCGGTGAAGGTCGACAGCGCCGGCATCAAGGTGGCCGTGGGCGGCACCACCATCCAGCCGTTCTCCGAACTGTCCTCAGGAGACGGTCGGCCCACCACCTTCAGTGCCGAGGACGGGCTGTTGACCGCGACCACGAAGGGCGGCAACCCGGACGGCTCGCCGACCCCAATCGTCCTGTACGCCAAGCCGAAGATCACGGGTACCACGCTCGACATCGCGCCGCAGCAGATCGAGATGTTCGGCTTCCTCTTCCCCGCCGGCAACGTGCTTTCTCAGGTGCGGGCGCGGGAAACCTCGTACCCGTTGCAGGCGTTGCCGGCCAACCTCCAGTACCAGGGCGTCGAGGTGATCCCCGAAGGGCTGCGGATCACGTTGAGCGGCAAGGACGTGGTGCTCGAAAAAGGAGGCCTGACCGGCAGCAGCAGCTGCTGACCGGCTAGCTGGCCGCGGTGACCGGCTCGAAGCTGGCGAGCAACTCCTCCATCGCGCGCTGGTCGGGGCCGACGAACGGGTCGGCCCGCGGCGCCGCCACGAGCATGTCGAGGAACTCGGCGTGCTGTCCGACCGCCGGCGGCAGGTGCGTGCTGAGGATCGCCGTCGGGGCCATCGACCGCAGCGGCTCGACGGTCTCGAGGTACTTGGTGGTGTCGATGTTGTGCACCCACGGGCTGTCTATGGCGGCCCACAGCAGTTGGCCGTTGCGCAGGGCGTCGGCGGGTGCCTCGCGCACGTCCAAAGCGCCCGCGAGGTCGCTGGTCGGCATGGGCGCCCCGAAGCAGTCGGAGCTGAAGCACACCCCGGACCGGTCGTCGTAGAAGCCGACGGTGGCTGGGTTGTCGAACAGCGGCGGGCGGAACCCGGTGAGAGTCCGGTCGCCCACGTCGAGGGACTGGCCGGGGTTGAGCAGGTACACCCGGTCGAGCGGCAGCGGGCGCTCCGTCGACATGATGCCGGCGCCGACGAACGTGGTGACGATCCGCGCATGCGGTGCGGCGTCGAGCAGGGCGAAGATCCCGCCGGTGTGGTCTCGATCGGGGTGGGTCAGCCAGATCCAGCGCACGTCCTTGGGGTCGATGACCGAGCCCAGGGACTCGACGAAGTTGCGGTCGGGGAGGCCGAGCCCGGTGTCGACGACGACGGGCTCCGCCGCGTGCAGGACGAACGCGTTGACGGCCAGGAAGCCGATGCCTGGTACGGGAAGTTGGTCGTTGAGAACGCTGACGTCGCGTCCGATCCGGTGAAATCGCATCGCGGGTCCTCTCGTGGGAGCACACCCAAATCGGTATAGATCACCAAATATCAGAGTTGTTCTGTCCGGTGATCGTGTCAAGAGGCCGAAAAGACGAACGCCAGGTGGGCGTCCAGCGTCTTCAGCGCGGTTTCCGGTGTGGTCTGGCCGGTGAGCAGGTATAAGCCCAGGCCTTCGGTGAGCCCGAGAAGACCCGTCGCCGCGGCGTCCGGGTCGACACCGGCGTGTGCCGTGCCCGCGGCCTGCGCCGTCCGGATCTGGTCGGCGATGTACGCGAACAACTGCGGCGCGTCCTGGCGCAGGGACGCGCCCGCCTCCGGGCGCACCGCCGCGTAGGCGAGGAACGCCAGCGCCACCAGGCCGTCGGCGCGGCTGGCGTCGTCGAGCGGGAGCAGCCCGGTCAGGAACGCCTGGAGGAACTCGCGCGGCGTGGGAGTCGGCCCGAGTCGGGTGACCGCCGCGGTGATGCGGGCCTCGTTGCGCTCGCGTACCACGCCCAGGGCGAAGTGCATCATCTCGTCCTTGGTGCGGAAATAGTGCTGCACCATGCCCGAGGTGACGCCCGCCTCAGTGGCCACGTGCCGCAGGCTGACGGCCTCAAGGCCATCCCGGGCCGCGACGCGCAGCAGGGCGTCGGCGATGAGGGTGCGCCGTTCGTGATGGTCGACCACCTTCGGCATGCCCCCATGATTTCACATTGCGGTTGACATGAAACCACGTTACATTGCAGTTGCAACGTAAAAGGCTGGGAGGGGTGATGATCGAGACGTACGGGCTGGTCAAAAAGTACGGCGACGTCATCGCGCTGGACGGCGTCGACCTCGCGGTGGGCGCCGGCAAGGTGCTCGGTGTGCTCGGACCCAACGGCGCCGGCAAGACCACCGCCGTGCGCATCCTCGCCACGCTGCTGCGCCCCGACGCCGGCACGGCGCTGGTCGGTGGGTACGACGTGGTGCGCGACGCGCACCGGGTGCGCCAGGTCATCGGCGTGGTCGGGCAGTACGCGTCGATCGACGAGGAACTGACCGGTCACCACAACGTGAGTCTCGTGGGCCGGCTGCTCGGGCTGCGCCGGGCGCTCGCGCGGCAGCGGGCCGACGAGTTGCTGGACGAGTTCGGGCTCGCTGACGCGGGCGGGCGGCCGGTCAAGACGTACTCGGGCGGTATGCGGCGCCGGATCGACCTGGCGGCGAGCCTGGTCAGCCGGCCGCGCGTGCTCTTCCTCGACGAGCCCACCACGGGTCTGGACCCGGTAAAGCGCGGCGAGATGTGGGGGAGCATCCGGTCGATGGCCGCGCGCGGCACTACCGTGCTGCTGACCACCCAGTATCTGGAAGAGGCCGACCGCCTCGCGGACGAGATCGTGGTGTTCGACCGCGGCGCGGTCGTCGCGCGCGGCACGCCCGACCAGCTGAAGCGCCGCTCGGGCCGGCAGACCCTTGAGGTACAGGTGGCCGACCCGGCCCGGCTGCCGGAGGCGGCCGCCCTGGTGGCCGAGGTGGCCGGCAGTGAGCCCACCCGCGACGCGACCACCGGCCGCCTGAGCGTGCCGGTGACCGACTCCCGCGTGATGCCGGCGGTCGTGCGGCGGGTCGACGACGCCGCGATCGAGGTGACCGAGTTGGCGCTGCGCCTGCCCAGCCTGGACGACGTGTTCCTGGCCTTGACCGGCCACACAGCCACGGAAGAGAGGATCGCCGCATGAGCACGGCCCTACCCGCTCGCGTGCCGCCGTCGGTGGCGGTCGCGCAGTGCCTGGCGCTGGCCTGGCGCGGCATCGTGAAGATCCGGCGCCACCCGCTGGTGCTCGCCGACGTCGTTCTCGGGCCGGCCGTATTCCTGGTGCTGTTCGTGTACGTGTTCGGCGGCGCGATCGAGGGCAGCACCGACCGGTACCTCCAGTTCGTGCTGCCCGGCATCCTCGGGCTCATGACGCTGCTGGCCACCATGGGCGTCGGGGTCGCGCTGTGCCAGGACCTGAAAAGTGGCGTCTTCGACCGCATCCGCAGCCTGCCGACGCTGCGCATCGCGCCGCTGGTCGGCGCCATCGGCGGAGACGCGGTCCGCCAGATCGTGGCCATCGCCGCGCTGCTCGGATTCGGCACCCTGCTGGGCTTCCGCTTCCAGACGGACGCCTGGGCGGTGCTGGCCGCGTGCGGCCTCGCCGTCGCGTTCGCGCTCTCCCTGTCGTGGGTCTGGGTGCTGCTCGGCCTGCTGGTTAAGGACGCTCAGGCCGTGCAGGGCCTGGGTGCGATGCTCATCTTCCCACTCTGCTTCGCCAGCAACATCTTCGTACCGCCCGGCACGATGCCCGGCTGGCTGCGAGGCTTCGTCGAGGTGAACCCGATCCGCCACCTGATGGACGCGATGCGGGGGATGATGGTGGGTGGACCGGTGGCGAGGCCGGTGCTCTGGACTCTGATGTGGATGGTCGGTTTCGTCGCGGTGTTCGCGCCGCTGGCGCTGGCCGCGTACCGCCGGAGCGCACGATGAACCTGGCACAGAAAGCTGCCGCGTACGAGGCGGCGATGTGGAGCAGCCTGTTCCGCTGGGTGTTGCGCCGGCCGACGTCGTATCCACCAGGCACCCGAACGTTCAGCTACATGGGGGTGGTCAAGCCCATCCTCATCGCATTCATCGCACTGTCCGCTGTGGAGATTCCCATCTTCGACCTCATCGTGAGCCGGCTCGTGCCATGGTCTCCGGCGAGGTGGATCGTGCTCGGGCTTGGCGCCTACGGTCTGGTCTGGATGCTCGGCCTCTTCGCGATGCTGCGCCTGCACCCGCACGAGATCGGTGAGGCGGGCATCCGGATACGCAACGGGATCGGGGTGGACGTGACGATCCCTTGGGCCGACATCGCGGCGGTGCACGGACGGTACCGGTCGCTGCCGTCCGGCAAGGGCGTCCAGGTCGAGCACGACGACGACGGCCCGATCGTCAACCTGGGCACCGGCGGCCAGACCAGCGTCGACATCGTCCTGCATAGACCGTCCTCATTGGACCTGCCGAAGGGCCCCAGCGAGCCGACGACGCGGGTCCGCCTGTACGCCGACGACAAGGACGCGTTCGTGGCGGCCGCACGTGACCACCTTGAGGCCCTCACGCCGTGAGGGTGACCACCTTGAGGCCGTCACGCCGTGAGGCGGCGGATCGCCGCCGCGAGGGCCTCGCGGTCGAGGTCCGCGCCCGTAACGAGGCTCTGGAGAACGGCGCCGTCCACCAGGGCTGCCACGTCGCGGGCCGCGGCGGCGCCGGCGTGCGGCACCAGCAGGTCGCGCAGGCCGTGGAGCCAGGCCTCGGCGAGCGGACGCAGCGCTGGATCTCGCGCCGCGGCGACATATAGCTCGTACTCGACCCGCGCGCGGTGCCGGTCCGCGAGGTACGCCGCCACCATGTCGGCGAGCGTGGCGGCCGGGTCGGCGGCGGCGTCGAGCCGTGTCGACCAGGTCTCCAAGTCCGCGCGGAGCGCCTCCGTGGCGTGCGCCAGCCCCGCCGCGACCAGGTCGTCGAGGGTGGGGAAGTAGTACGTCGTGGCGCCGAGCGGCAGGCCGGCGCGGGCGGCCACGGCGCGATGCGTGGTGCGCCCGATGCCGACCTCGGCGACGACCTCGACGACCGCCGCTGCGAGGGCCGCCCGGCGGGCCTCGGGGTCGCGGGGACGTTGTGCGCGGCGGCCGGTCAATGCGCCGCACCGCCCAGGTTGAGGATCACCACGCCGGCCACGATGAGGCCGATCCCAGCCACCTTGACCAGCGTGATCGGCTCGCCGAGGAACGCCGCGCCGATGGCGACGATCGCGGCGGTGCCCAGTCCGGACCACACGGCGTACGCGACGCCGACGGGCACCTCCTTGACCGCCTGGGACAGCGCCAGGAACGACACGGTATAGCCGGCCAGGCAGGCCACGGTCGGCCAGAGCCTGCTGAACCCCTCCGTCGACTTGAGCATGCTGGTGGCGAACACCTCGAACGCGATCGCGGCGATCAGGAAGACGTACGGCATATCTTGTACATTAGTACAAGATATTTGGCAGGCGCGTCCGGCCGCCGCGCGCCGCGAAGCTGCTCAGTCGAAGACGGAGCCGGTGCGCTTGCCGGAGCGCTGAGGGCAACGCACAGGACGTCACGGTCGCCGGTGAGCCACGACGCCGAAGATCACGGCGAACAGGACGCCGCCCAGCAGGGCGAAGACCAGGGACGCGATTGCGAACCCGTTCGTATCCGGCTTCTTCGGCGGGGCGGCGGGCGGGTAGAACTGGTCGGGTGCCGGCGCGGCGGGCAGCGACGTCCACTGGCCGGACGCTTGTGGCGGCCCGGGGGCGGCGGGCGGCGGTGATACGGGCGCGGTTGGCGGCGGCGAAGTCACGGGCGAGGACGATTGCAGCCGCGGAGAGCCTAGGCTCGCAGATATGGAACTACCTGAGGCCGCGGAGATGCTCTCTCGCACGCCGGACGTCCTCGACGCGCTCCTTGCCGGACTGCCGCCGCAGTGGCTGCACCGCGACGACGGACCGGGCACCTGGAGCGCGTACGACATCGTGGGGCACCTGTTGCACGGCGACGGCACCAACTGGCTGCCGCGCGCCCGGATGATTCTGGATCGCGGTGCCGAGGCGTCGTTCGAGCCGTTCGACCGCGAGGCGATGCTGGGCGAGGAGCACACGAACGTCTCCGTGCTGCTGGCCCGGTTCCGCACCGCGCGCCGGGCCAGCCTCGGCGAACTGTCTGCAATGGACATCGAGCCGGGCGACCTGGAGCGGCGCGGTCTGCACCCCGATCTGGGTGAGGTCACGCTCGGGCAGCTGCTCGCGACGTGGGTGGCCCACGACCTCACTCACCTCGGCCAGATCGGTGAGGTGCTGGCCCGGCGGTACCGCGACGAGGTGGGACCGTGGCGCCAGTACATGCCGGCGCTCGACCGCATCGCCAAAGCGGAGTAGCGGCTCAGCTCAGGCGGATCTCGTCGCCGTCGACCGCGACGGCGACGGGTGGCAGGGGTGCGGGTGCGGGCCCGCCGGCCACGGAGCCGTCGGCGACCTTGTACTTGCTGCCGTGGCACGGGCAGTTGATGGTGCCACCAGACACGGTCGTCACGTCGCAGCCGGCGTGCGTGCACGTGGTGGAGAACGCCTTGACCGTGCCCGTTCGCGGCTGCGTGACGACCACCTTCCGCTCCTCGAAGATCTTGCCGCCGCCGACCGGGATGTCCGAGAGCTTGGCGAGCGGGGCGGGGTCGCCACCGGATGCGGGCGGTGGCGCGGTGCCGGCGGGCGGTGCCGGTGGCGGCGCGTCCTGCGAGCCGCCGTACGTCTCGCACCCGGCAAGAGCGGCGGCGGCTCCGGCGGCGAGCACCGCCCTGCGGGACGGCGACCCTCCACTGTGCATGGTTGTCCCTTCCGAGGACTCTCTAGAACTGGACGCCGACCGTGGTGAAGAACCACAACGACGAGGTCAGCCACATCGTGACGAGCGCGGTGAAGACCACCCCGCCGGCGAGCGGCAGTGCCCAGCCCGGCAGCCCGCGCCGGGCCAGCAGCAGCATCTTGGCCGTGAACGCTCCGAAGAACAGGCACCCGACCATCGAGTGCACCAGCACCCGCGTGTCGTAGGACTGGACGCCGAGCGCGTACAGGCAGTGCACCGCGACGGGGATCGACAGCAGGAACGCGACCCGGCCGGACCAGCGGTGCGCGGCGCCGATCCACCGTGGAGCGGCGATCCAGCGCACCTTGCCGTACATCACCAGGGCAGAGGCGAGCTGTAGGAGGGCGAACAGCGCCGAGCCGGACGCGAGCCATACCTTGACCGTCTGCGGGCTGGAGAACCCGGCAACGCTGACGGCGATGCCCGTGGGCGTGTGCAGCCGGCCGTACACCCCGAGGGCCACCGCGACCGCCGACCCGATCAGCAGCGGCACGAGGAGCAGCACGACCCGATCCGCGGCTGACGCCTCCCGGTCAGAATCCAGCACCGGTCGACCCATCGATCGCGTCGGCCGTCACCCGGGAGCCGTTGACGGTGGCGGAGCCGCTGGGCAGCCTGAGCCGTGGCGCGGGCGCGAGCCTGCCCTCCGTGTTGGCGATGCCGACCTGCTCGCCGTTGGCCAGCACGATCCAGCCGGTCACCACGCGGGCATTGCGGATGTCGGCGGTCGACCGGTACAGGCCGGTGGGCTTCTTCGCCACCGGGATGTCGAGCGTCCAGTTCTTGTTTCCGGCGGTCACCGTGCCGGCCGCCGAGTCCTTGTCGTAGGAGCCCGTCAGGACCGCGTCGTCGCCGGAGAGGCTGAGCTTGCCGTCGGCGGCCGTGCCGAGCATCCACTCCTCGACGCGGCGGCCGTCGCACAGGTACGCGATCGCCGCGCCGTCGCGGATGGCGATGGCGATGGTCGCGGCGCCGCCGTCGACGCGGCCGGCGTACGCGACCCGGATCTTGGCCGGTGGCGCGGGCGCCGTCGTGGCGGGTGGAGCCGGCGCGGTCGTCGCCGGTGGGGCGACGGTCGCCGACGCGTTTCTACTGTCCAGCTCCTCGGTCGCGGCATTCGCGCCGAGAACAAAAAGTACAATTGCTGTCGCCAGCCCGACGAGTAATGTGATCACGGGTCCGTGATTTGATCTTAGAACCGGCGGCTTCCGCTCGACCATGATATTTACGGTACTTGCAGTTTTGGCGTTGCCTCCACCTCGCGACTATCATTTAGCCGTCACTGATCATGCATTTACCGGGTCAAATAGATCGGACCGTTTCACTAGGGGAGATGCCATGGCGGGCCGTGATACTCCGGCCCGGTGGCTAGCCGATCTCGACCGGGTCGCCCGCGTAGCCGCCGGCGCCGATCGGCCCGACCTTGTCGAGCGCCTCCAGCAGGCACGCGCCCGGCTCGTCGACGAAGACGTGCCGGTGGCGGTGGTCGGGGAGTTCAAGCAGGGCAAGAGCACGCTGATCAACGCGCTGCTGCGCACCGACGTGTGCCCGGTCGACGTCGACGTGGTGACCTCGGTGCCCACGATCCTGCGATACGGCGCGCCGCCGACGGTACTCGTGCATCCCTCCGACGAGGCCGCAGCGCCCGTACCCGTGCCGTTCGCGTGGCTGCGCGACTGCGTCACCACCGGCGAGGCCGACGGCGAGCCGCTGCGGGCCGTCGAGGTCCGGCTCGACCGCAAGCTGCTGCGCGGCGGCCTGTCGCTCGTCGACACCCCCGGTGTCGGCGGGCTCGACTCCGCGCACGGCAACCTTACGCTCGGCGCGCTGAGCCTCGCGCGCGCCGCGCTCTTCGTCACGGACGCCGCGCAGGAGCTCACCGCCCCCGAACTGGAGTTCCTCGTACGCGCGGCCGAGCGCTGCCCGCGCATGGTGTGCGTGCTCACCAAGATCGACCTGCATGGCGAGTGGCGCCGGATCGCCGAGCTCGACCGCGGGCACCTCGCCAAGGCGGGGCTGTCGGTGCCGGTCGTGCCGGTGTCCTCGTTCCTGCGGATGCGGGCCGGTGCGCGGGGCGCCGCCGACCTCAACGCCGAATCCGGGTTCCCCAGGCTCCTGGAGGCGCTGCGCAAGCTCGCCAGCGGCAGCGCCGCCGTGGCGGCGGCGCGTCGCGACCTGGCGTTCGCGGTCAGCCAGCTTCGCGAGCAGGTCGGCGCCGAACGCGCCGCCACCGCCGACCCCGAGGCGTCACCCGCGCTCGCCGACCGCCTCGCCGAGCAGGCCAAACGCCGCCAGCGCCTCGCCGCCGGCTCGTGGCAGACGGCGCTGTCCGACGGCATCCAGGACCTCAGCACCGACGTCGAGCACGACCTGCGCGAACGGCTGCGCGGGCTGCTCCGGCGCGGCGACGCGATGCTCGACGCCGGAGACCCACGAGACACCTGGTACGACTTCAAGGCCTGGGTCGTGAGGGAGGCCACGGCCGCAGCGGTCGACAACCTTCTGGTACTGGTGACGCGCACCGAGCAACTCGCGCGTGACGTGGCCGAGCGCTTCGACCTGGAGTACGACAGCCTCGACCTGGACCTGCCCGCTCCCGCCTCGGCGGTGTCCCGGGTCGACGTGCTCGACGTGCGGTTCGACCGGTCGTCGATGCAGCAGTTCCTCGGGGCGTTCACGGCCGCCCGGGTCACCTACGGCGGCCTGCTCATGCTGGGCGCGTTCGGCAGCCTGCTCGGCCTGACCCTGGCCGCCCCGGTCGGCGTACTCGGCGGGCTGACCGTCGGGCGCAAGCTGATCCGCGACGAGCGGCAGCGCCAGACAGAGCAGCGCCGCCAGCAGGCAAGGCAGGAGCTGCGCCGGTACGTGGACGAAGTCGGGTTCGTGCTCGGCAAGGACTCCCGAGACGCGGTCCGGCGCACGCAGCGGTACCTGAGAGACGAGTTCGCGGCGCGGGCCGGTGGCGCCGAGCGGTCGTCCGCGCAGGCGCTCGCCGCGGTCCGGCGGGCGGCGAGCCTGCCCGCCGACGACCGGGCGCGGCGGGCCGAAGAGCTGGAGTCGCGCTGGCGCGACCTGGGCCAGGTGGCGGAGCGGTTCGTCGCCGTCCCGGCTGGACGTCCTCGGTGAACGCCGGGCTGACCGACCAGGTCGCGCTCCTGCTCAGCCGGGCGCAGCGGACGATCACCGAGCCAGCTGCCCGCGCCACGCTGGCGCTGGCCGCCCAGCGGCTCGCCGAGCCTCTCCGGGTCGCCATCGCGGGCAAGGTCAAGGCGGGCAAGTCCACCCTGCTCAACGCCATGGTCGGCGAGGAACTCGCCCCCACCGACGCCGGCGAGTGCACCCGCATCGTCACCTGGTACCAGGACGGGCCGCGCTACCGGGCCACCGCCCACCTGCCCGACGGGCAGGCCGAGCAGCGCCCATTCGACCGGGCCGACGGGGCGGTTCGCATCGCCCTCGGGCGGCCCGCCGACGAGATCGACCACCTCACCGTCGAGGTGCCCAGCCGGCGGCTGCGCCAGCACACCCTCATCGACACCCCCGGCCTCGCGTCGCTGTCGGCCGACGTGTCGCTGCGCACGATGTCGTTCCTCGAAGCCGACGCCGAACGCGCCGCCGAAACCGACGCGGTCGTCTACCTGCTCCGCCACATGCACAGCAGCGACCTGCGGTTCCTGGAGGCGTTCCACGGCGACGACCTCGTGTACGGCACCCCGGTCAACGCGGTCGGCGTGCTGTCCCGCGCCGACGAGATCGGAGCGTGCCGGCTCGACGCGATGGAGGCGGCCGGCAGGGTCGCCTCCCGCTACCAGGGTGACGAGCGACTGCGCCGGCTCTGCCCGGTCGTCGTACCGGTCGCCGGGCTGCTCGCCTCGGGCGCGGCGACCCTGCGCGAGGGCGAGTACGCGACGCTGGCGCGCATCGCCGCGGCACCCGAACGCGACGCCGTCGACCTGCTGCTGACAGCAGACCGGTTCACCGCGACCGGCGGACCGGCCGGCCAGGTGGAGCGGCGGCGGGCGCTCGACCGGATGGGCCTGTTCGGGGTGCGCATGAGCGTGCGGCTGATCCGCGACGGCGCCGTGAGCAGCGCCACCGACCTGTCCCGCGAGCTGACCGCCCGCAGCGGCCTGGACCGGCTCCGCGACACCCTCACAGCCCAGTTCGTCGGCCGCAGCCAGGTGCTGAAGGCCCGCTCCGCGCTCGCGGCCCTCGACACGGTCCTGCGCGGGCGCGCCGGCGACCGCGCCGCCTACGAATTGGCTGTCGCCGCCGAGCAGATCCGGGCGAGCGCGCACGAGTTCGTCGAGGTACGCCTGCTGCACCTGCTCCGCTCGGGGCGGCTGCCGGGCCGCGACGACCAGCACGCCGAAATGGCGCGGCTGCTCGGCGGCGACGGCACCAGCCCCGCCCAACGCCTGGGCCTGCCGGCAGACGCGCAGCCGTGGCAGCTGGCGGCGGAGGCCGAGCGCTCCCTGCGCCGCTGGCAACAGGTGGCCGAACACCCCCTGACCGGCCGCGAGCTGGGCACGGCGGCCCGCGCCGTAGCCCGCACCTGCGAAGGCCTCCTATCCACCCTCCCGTAACCACCCCCGCCGCGCCGCGCCGCGCCCGCCGCGGCCGCCGCGCCCGCCGCGCCAAGTCGGA
>NZ_JBAKHX010000042.1:0-64843 GCF_036906915.1 Micromonospora sp. CPCC 206061 | reverse complement strand
TCTCGCGCGATCGCCCGCGCCTGCGCGGCGGCGGCGGAACGCTGCGGCGGCACCGCGCGGCGGGCCCGCCGCTGCCACTGTTCGCGGGCGGCGAGCTGGGCCGCGAGCAGGCGCTCGCGGTTGCCGGCGATCTGCTGGTTGATCGCCGGGAGCGGGTTCTGCTCCTCGTCGAGCCAGCCGCGCAGCCGGCGCTTGACGTACGCCTCGGTGATCCTCGCCTCGGAGGTGGCGGTGGGCACGTCGCCCGGCTGGGCCTCGCCGGTCGGCAGGTGGTCGAGCGCGTAAACCACGTCGCGCGGCGTCCACCCGGTGTCGAACCAGCGCCCGAGCAGCAGCCGGAGCCGGTCGCCGCCGACCCGTCGCAGGGTGGGGGAGATGTAGCACAGCCACTCGCAGGCCATGAGCTGCTCGGTGTATCCGACGGGGACGTCGTGCATCGGCCACTGCGCGGGTGGCCGCCCGAGCGGGTGGCAGCGCCGGCACTTGTGGGGCCCGGAGCCGTCGCGGACCATCCGGTCCTTCTGGTCGCACTCGCCGCACCAGGCGCGCCGCCGGTACGGGTCTTCGTCGCGGCCGGCCAGGGGGTTGCATCGCTCGCAGCGGCGGCCGCCGGCGGTGAGCCGCGTGCGGCGGTCGCAGTCGCCACACCAGCGGCGGGCGTCGGCGAGCGGTTCGGCGGTCACTCCATAGTTTGTACACGCGGCGGGCCCGTCACGGTGGCAGGCTCGCGCTATTGGCCCTATTGGAGGTTGACGAAGAGCCCGCCGTCTACGAGGAGTGCCGACCCGGTCACGTAGCGGGCGGCGTCGGAGGCGAGGAAGACCACCGGCCCGGCGATGTCGTCGGGCTCGCCGAAGCGCCCGAGCGGGATGCGGCTGTCGAGGTAGGCGCGCTTGTCCGGGTCGCTCCAGTCACCGGAGTTGATGTCGGTGGCGATCGCGCCGGGCAGCACCGAGTTGCAGGTGACGCCGTGCGGCCCCAGCGGTATCGCCATCGACTGCATTAGCGAGTGCATGCCGGCCTTGGTGGGCGTGTAGTGGGTCTGCATGCCGCCGCCGACCAGCGCGCTGATCGAGCTGATGCCGATGATCCGGCCGCCGCGCCCCTGCTCGACCATCACCCGGGCGGCCGCCTGCGAGCACAGGAACGCGCCCTTGAGGTTGACGCCGTGCACGCGGTCCCACAGGTCCTCGGGCATCGTGAGGAAGTCGTGGAACGGGCAGATGCCGGCGCTGTTGACCAGGATGTCCAGCCCGCCGAGGGCGTCCACGACGGTGTCGACCATCCGCCGCACGGCCGTACCGTCGGCGACGTCGGCCTCGACGGCGAGCGCGCGCCGGCCCATGGCTTCGATCTCCGCTACCACGGCGGCCGCGTCGGCGGCGTTGTCGCGGCCGAACTCGGGCTCCGCCGGCCGGTGGTAGTTGACCGCGACGTCGGCGCCGGCCGCCGCGAGACCGAGGGCGACACCGCGCCCGATGCCCCGCGACGCACCGGTCACGAGGGCGGTCCGTCCACTGAGCACAGTGCCTCCTCCTTGTGGGTGTACGGGCGGTTAGTGGGTGTACGGGCGGGACAGCTTCAGGTCGCGATTCAGGCTTACGCCGAAGCCGGGGCGGTCGGGCACGCGCAGCCGGCCGCCGCGGGGCACCGGCTCGTCGAGCAGCAGCGGGTGCAGCATCGGCACCACCTCGGTGGCCTCCGGGTGCATCATCAGGAACTCCGCGAACGGGCTGTTCGGCCGGCTGACCACGAAGTGGTACGAGTAGACGCTGGAGCCGTGCGGCACGACGGCCTTGCCGTGGCTGTCGGCGAGCGCGGCGATCCGCCGCAGCTCGGTGATGCCGCCGCACCAGCCCACGTCGGGCTGCACGATGTCGACCTGGCCGGTCTCCAGCAGCAGCCGGAACCCCCACCGGGTCGCCTCGTGCTCGCCCGCGGTCAGCAGCATCCTGGCCGGCATGCGGCGGCGCAGGTCGGCGTGGCCCCAGTAGTCGTCGGGCAGCAGCGGCTCCTCGATCCAGCGCAGCCCGTACTCGTCGGCGGCGTGCGCCAGCCGGGTCGCGTAGTCGAGGTCGAGCGACATCCAGCAGTCCCACATGAGCCAGAAGTCGTCGCCGACGCGCTGGCGCATCGCGGCGAGCGCGTCCAGGTTGGCGCGCAGGCCCTCCTCGCCCTCGGCGGGGCCGTGCCGCAGCGGCAGCTTGCCGCCGATGAAGCCCATCTTCTGCGCCAGGTCGGGGCGCGGGCCGGTGGCGTAGAAGACCAGCTCGTCGCGGACCGCGCCGCCGAGCAGCTGGTACACCGGCTCCTGGCGCACCTGGCCGAGCAGGTCCCACAGCGCCAGGTCGATCCCGCTGACCGTGTTGAGCGCCAAGCCCTTGCGTCCATAGTGGAGCGTGGAAAGGTACATCTGGTCCCAGATCTTCTCCAGGTCGGTGACCCGCTGGCCCTCGACCAGGCGGGCGAGGTGCTGCTCGACGATCCAGGCACCGGGCTCGCCGCCCACCGTCACGCCGAGCCCGACGCTCCCGTCGTCCGCCTCGGCCTCGACGACGAGCGTCCCCAACGCGTTCAGCCCGAACGACTGTCTACTGTGGCGGTACTCGGGGTAGCGGGCCATCGGTGTGGCGATGTGGTCGTCGATCCAGTGCCCGGCTGCCTGGTCGTGGTAGTCGGCGCCACCGCCGCGCACCGTGTACGCGCGCAGCTGCCGGATCCTCGGTACGCCCATCCGTCACTGCTCCCCGAGCCGGACCAGTATCTTGCTGGCGTCGAGCTCACCGGCGGCCAGCCCGGCGAACGCGGCCGGCGCCTCGTCGAGCGGCACCCGCGCGTCGGCCAGGTGTGCCAGCTCCGGAGGCTGGCTCGCGACCCACTCGGCGGTCGCCTGGAACTCGCGCGCCGGGTAGCAGAAGCTGCCGATGAGGCTGCGCTCGTACGTGCTGATCGCGTAGGCGCCGAGGGTGACGTCGGGCGCGTTCATGCCGACCAGTACCACGCGGGCGCCGGGGGTGGACGCCTCGAACGCGCCGCGCAGGCTGGCGCTGGAGCCCACGGCGTCGAGCACGACGTTCCTTTCCGCGCGGCTGCCGAGTGCGGCGGGCTCGGTGGTCTCGAAACCCAGCCGCTCCACCAGCGCTCGACGGCTGGGGTGCGGCTCGCTGACCAGTACCTCGTGGGCGCCCAGGCGGCGGGCGGCGAGCGCGCACGCCTGGCCGATCGGGCCGCCGCCGATCACCAGGACCCGGTCGTCGGCCGCGACACCGCCGCGGACGGCGGCGTGGTAGCCGACGGCGAGCGGTTCGACCAGGGCGCCGTGCTCTTCGGGCATCCCGTCGGGCAGGACGACGGCGTTCGCCGCCGGCACGGTCATCAGCTCGGCGAACGCCGACGAGATGGTCCGGTCCACGCCGATCACCCTGCGGGTGGGGCAGAGCTGCGCGGTGCCGGCGGCGCAGGCGGCGCAGGTGCCGCATCCGAGTACCGGATTGACCGTGACGAGCGTTCCTGGCGCGAGGGCGTCGCCTTCCACGATCCGGCCCACCGTCTCGTGGCCCATCACCTGGCCGGGGTGCCGGCGGCCGTTCTCGCCGGTGTATCCGTGCAGGTCGGAGCCGCAGATGCCGGTGGCGAGGACGCGGATGAGCAGCTCGCCGGGCGCGACATCCGGGTCGGGGCGCGGCTCGACCCGGATGTCCCCGGGGCCGTGAAACACGAGGGCTCGCATGGGCGGGACTCTAGTGCGGCCGCCGGCCCGACTTCAAGGATCAGGACAGCAGTTCGTGTATATGAACAGCAATACCCTACTTAGCTAGTAGGAGTTGTGGGTTAATGCCTGAAACGCATCTGGCCTGCTGCGCCGGCAGGCCGCCGGCGCGACCGTGGTGCCGGATCACCCAGCGCGCGTGACGCGGCGCGGGGAGGATCGGACCCGGGCCGGTGGTCGCCTCGGGGCCGCGGGCAGGGCGGGCTGGGGCTTACGGGTACAGGCCGCGCTGGCGGGCCGCGAGCCGGGTGAGGCCGAGTAGCGCGTCGACGTTTGGTGTCGGCACGCCCACCGCGGCGCCGATCTCCCGCACGACCGTGACCATCGCGTCGAGCTCGATCGGGCGTCCCGCCTCGGCGTCCTGCAGCATCGACGTCTTGAACGCGCCCAGCTTGCGGGTCACCGCGCTTCGGTCCGCGGCGGTCTGCGCGATCGGGCACCCGATCCGCTCGCCGATCGCCGCCGCCTCACCCATGACCGCCTGCACGAACCCGCTGACCAGCCCATCGTCGAGAATCCGGTCGGCCGTCGCCCCGGTGAGCGCAGAGATCGGGTTCATGGTCATGTTGCCCCACAGCTTGTACCAGATGTCGTTCTGGACCCGCGGCGAGACCGTCACCGCGAACCCCGCCTTGCCGAGCACCTCGGCCACCCGGTCGATCCGCCCGTCCGCACCACCGGCCGGCGCGCCCAGGATGAGCCCGTCGCCCGCCGTGTGGCGCGCCACACCGGGGGCGGTGACGCTAGCGGCGAGGTGCACGACGCAACCGATCACCCGCCTCGTCGGTAACGCCTCAGCCACAGACCCGCTCGGGTCCACCGACCGCAGCCGCAGGCCCTCGTACTGGCCGCCGAGCCCGTCGAAGAACCACCACGGCACCCCGTTGATGGCCGGCACCACCACCGTGTCGGGCCCGAGCAGTGGCCTGAGTGTGGGCGCGAGGCCGGGCAGCGCGTGCGCCTTGACGGTCAGCAGCACCACGTCGTGCGGCCCGAGCCGCGCGGCGTCGTCGCTGACCGTGACGGGTCCGCTGACCAGCCCACCGGCCGTCTCGACCCGCCACCCGTGCGCCCGCAACGCCTCCAGCGTCGCCCCGCGCGCGAGCGCCGACGTTGCGGCCCCACTGGCGCTGAGCCGCCCGCCAATGAGCCCTCCGACCGCTCCCGCTCCCACGACACAAACCCGCACCCAGCCATTCAACCAGGCCTCACCCGACCGGGCCCTGCCGTCGCTCGTACCCCGCGCGTCTACCGGGCAAGAGGGGCCGCGTGGAGGGCGAGGTCAGGACAGGAGGACTACCGCGCGGGACTTCAGGGTGCCTGCCGCAACGGCGGCGTAGGCGGCTGCGACCTCGTCGAACGGGTACTGCTCGACCTCGACGCGGACCTGGCCCGCCGTGGCCAGGGCGACCACGTCTCGCGCGTCGGCGATGGTGGAGCCCTGGAATGTGTACACCTCGCCGTCGCGGGGCAGGGCACCGAACCAGCCCTTCTCAAGGCGCCCGCCCGCCGAGCCCACGAGCCCGAACGCCCCACCCGCCCGCACCGCCGCTACGCCGGCCGCGATCGTCGCGTCGGTGCCGACGAAGTCCAGGACGGCGTCGAGCGAGCGCAGTCCGTCCATAGCGGACCGTGTCTCGTGGGCACCGACGTCCGTGGCGTACGCCAGCCTGTCGGGGTTGGTGTCGACGGCCACCACGCGGGCGGCGGTCAGCGCCCGCAGGAACTGCACCGCGAACGCGCCGAGCCCACCGGCGCCGACCACCGCGACGGTGCCGCCGGGCACGATGCGGGGCAGTGCGCGCTGGACCGCGTGGTATGCCGTCGCGCCCGCGTCGGTGAGTGGGCCGGCGGTGCGCGGGTCGAGGTCGCCGAGTGGGAGCAGGGCACGGGCGCTGTCGACGAGCACGTAGTCGGCGAGCCCGCCGTCGCGGCCGTATCCGCGGCCGGTCGCGCCCGCCGGGCAGCAGTTGTCTTGGCCGCGTAGGCAATGCTGGCAGGTGCCGCAGGAGGTGGGGGAGACGAGCGCGACGGCGTCGCCTTCAGCGAAGCCGGCGGAGGCGCCGGTCACTCCGGCGCCGAATCCCGCCACCCAGCCGGCCGTCTCGTGGCCGAGCGTGAACGGCATCCGCCAGCCCATTCGCGCGCCTATCGCCTGTGGCAGCTGCGGCATCGACAGGTCGGAGCGGCACAGGCCGCAACCCGCCACCCGCACCAGGATCTCGCCCGGACCAGGCGAAGGAGCCGGGACCTCCACTGACCGCGGCTGCGCCGCCCAATCCACCATCCGGTATGCCCGCACGGACCGAGGCTACCGGAAATGTAGAACACGTTCTAGCATGAGTGCGTGCTGACCCAGCCATTCGCCGACGCGCTCGCCGAGGCCGAGCGGATCATCAGCGGCGCGCCACACGTGCGGACACCGCAGGACCTCGCCGAGGGCTACGACTACCTCGCCGGCAGCATCCGGGCCGCCATCCAGATGGCGTGGGCCTACGAGCGGGACTTCCCGTACTTCGTGCAGTCCACCGGCCCGTACACGAAGATGGGCCTGGACAACCCCGACACGCTGTACTTCCACGCGTGGCTGCGCGACGACGCCGAGTACGTCGTGACCGGGCGGCGCGGCACCACGACCGACCTCAGCTTCCAGGTCCTGGCCGGCGACTACTCGCCGGTCGACGTGCCCGACAGCCTGGCCGCTTTCGACGACCGGGCCATCGACATCGACCCCGACGGCCGATTCACGCTGCGCTTCGGGCCCGGCCTGCGCGGGCCGAACGCGTTTCCGCTCGCGCCCGGATCCGCGATGCTCGTCGTGCGCGAGGTCTACAGTGACTGGTCCGCCGAGGAGCGCGGGACGCTTCGCATCCAGCGGGCCGACCGCGTCGGCGAGGCGCCGCGGCCGCTGACCCAGGACGCCCTCACCAAGCGGTACGGCGTCGCGGGGAAGATCCTCATCAGCCGGCTCAAGACGTTTCTCGCGTTCCCGGAACGGTTCTACCTTGGACTGCCGGTCAATACGCTCACCGCGCCGCGGCTCACGCCCGGCGGCCTCACGACGCAGTACTCGTCGGTGGGGCACTACGATCTCGACGACGACCAGGCGATGGTGATCACCGTGCCGGCGTCCGACGCGCCGTACCAGGGCATCCAGCTCGGCAGCCTCTGGTACCTGTCGCTGGACTACATCAACCACCAGACCAGCCTCACCGCGCACCAAGCGGTCATCGACCCCGACGGGCTGATCCGATACGTCGTCAGCGAGCGCGATCCCGGCGTCGCCAACTGGCTGGAACGCACGGGGCACCGGCGCGGATACGCGCAGATCCGTTGGCAGCGGCTGTCGCGCGAGATGACACCGGCCGACGGGCCGCGCATCGACATCGTGCCGGTCGACGGCCTACCCAAGGAACTGCCGTACTACCAACGAATCGAGCCGGCGGCCTGGAAGGCGCGGATCGCCGCGCGGCAGGCGGCGGTGGCGACGCGGATGCTGGGGTGAAGAGCGTGCTGCTCGACGGCAAGGTGGTGCTCGTGTCCGGGGTCGGGCCCGGGCTGGGGCGGTCGATCGCGTTGCGGGCAGCGACGGCCGGCGCCGACGTCGTGCTCGGCGCCCGCACGGCCTCGTACCTGGACGACGTGGCCAAGGAGGTGACCGCCGCCGGCCGGCGCGCCCTGGCCGTGACGGTCGACGTGACCGACGAGGCGGCCACGGAGCGGCTGGTGAGCACGGCGCTCGACGCGTTCGAACGGGTGGACGCCGTGGTGCACAACGCGTTCGCGATGCCGCCCATGCGCGATCTGACCAAAGTGGACCTCGACGTGCTGCGGTTGAGCTTCGAGACCAACGTGTTCGCCGCGCTGCGCCTCACCCGGATGCTCAAGCCGGTGCTGACCGAGGCGCGTGGCTCGGTCGTCATGGTGAACTCGGCCGTGCTGCGGCACTCCCGGCGCATGTTCGGACCGTACAAGATGGCCAAAGCCAGCCTGCTGGCCGTGGCGCAGAGCCTCGCGACCGAGCTCGGTCCCGCCGGCGTACGGGTCAACTCGGTGGCGCCCAGCTACATCTGGGCTGACACGCTCAAGGGCTACTTCGCGTACCTGGCGAGCAAGCGCGGCGTCCCGGCCGAGCAGGTGTACGAGGAGACCGCCGCGGCCACCGACCTGCGCCGCCTCCCGGAGCCCGACGAGATCGCCGACGTCGTGGTTTTTCTCGCCTCCGACATGGCCCGCGCGGTGACGGGGCAGTGCGTCGACGTCAACTGTGGCGAGTTCCACCACTGAAGCCATTAAGGACGGTACGGCAGCCATTAAGGACGGTACGGCAGCCATTAAGGACGGTACAGCGTGGACCGGACGGACGTCGGCACGGTCGCCGACCTGCACGAGTCGGCGACCAGCCGCACGGGGCTCGACGACTTCGGCGACAGCGGTTACGTCGAGGGCCTCGCCGTCCTGCTGGACTCCTACGCCACCGAGAGCGCGCTCACCCCCGCGGGCAGCAAGGCGATGCGCGGGTTCCTGCGGGGCGCCCTGATCGCGCGCCTGCTCAGCGAGGCCGCCTGGCGCCAGCATCCCGGGTACGCCGATGTGGCGGTCACCCGTCCGGTGTTCGTGACCGGGCTGCCGCGCACCGGCACCACCGCGCTGCACCGGCTGCTCACCGCCGATCCGGCGCACCAGGGGCTGGAGCTGTGGCTTACCGAGGTGCCGCAGCCGCGCCCGCCGCGTGAGACCTGGGACAGCGACCCCATCTTCGCGGCCATCCAGGAGGGGGTGCGGCGCCACCACGTCGCGAACCCCGAGTTCATGGGCATCCACCACATCTCGGCCGAGCAGGTCGAGGAGTGCTGGCAGCTGCTGCGCCAGTCGATGACGTCAGTGTCGTTCGAGTGCCTGGCGCACATCCCCACCTACTCTGACTGGCTGATCGGTCAGGACTGGACGCCGGCGTACCAGCGGCACAGGCGCAACCTACAGCTCATCGGCCTGCCCGACGCGGATCGCCGGTGGGTGCTCAAGAACCCCAGTCACCTGTTCGCGCTCGACGCGCTGCTGTCCGTGTACCCGGACGCGCTCGTGGTGCAGACGCACCGCGCGCCGCGGACGGCGATCGCGTCGGTGTGCAGCCTGGCGGCCAGCGCGTCGGAGGGCTGGTCGACGGCGTTCACGCCGGAGGTCATCGGGCGTTCCCAGCTTGACCTGTGGGCGCGCGGGCTCGCGCGGTTCGCGGTGGAGCGGGCCCGGCACGCGCGGGACCGTTTCGTCGACGTGTACTACGAGGACTTCGTCGCAGATCCACTGGGGACGGTCGAGGGCATCTACGATCGGCTGGGCGCGGCGGTGAGCCCGGAAGCGCGCTCAGCCATGGCCGAGCTGCTCACCGAGAGCGAGAAGCGGCCCGCCCACCGCTATAGCCTGGCTGACTTCGGGCTCAGCGGCGAGCAGGTCGACGAGCGCTTTGGGGCCTATGCCAGCTGAGCGATGATGTCGTCGGCGAACCGTCGCATGCCGTCCTTTTTGGACCGCACGTCGGCGTCGAAGCCGGCGCCGTAGAGCAGCCACGGCACCACGATCGCGTCGGTGACACCAGCGTCCGCCTGCTGGCGGTACCCGGCGAGGCCGAACCGGTCGACGCAGACCGCCTGGATCTCGAAGTCACCGGTCCGGCCGTACTCCTCGCGAAGCTCGCCCAACCGCTGGATCGTCGCCCGAAGCTCGCCGAAGCGCATCATCGCGGAGGTCCAGCCGTCGCCGGCGCGGGCGGCGCGGCGCAGCGCCGCCTCGGTGTGGCCGCCGACGTAGATGGGCACCGGCGCGGTCGGCGCGGGGCTCATCCGCAGCTTGCCGAACGCGAAGTGGTGGCCGTTGTAGTCGACCATCCCGCCGCCGAGGATGAGCCTCAGCACCTCGATGGCCTCGTCGGCGCGGGCACCCCGGTGCGCGAACGGCGCGCCGCACCACTCGAACTCCTCCGGCGTCCAGCCAAGCCCGACGCCCAGCCCGAACCGGTTGCCCGTCAGCGTGGCGACCGAGCCGACCTGGCGCGCGAGCAGCACGGGGTTGCGCGGGCCGAGCTTGAGCACCTGCGTGTAGAAGCGGATGCGGCTGGTGGCGGCGCCCATCGCGGCGGCGGCCACGAGCGGGTCGACCCAGGGTGTGTCCTGGTCCCAGAAGCGGCGCCCGTCCGGCGTATAGGGGTAGGCGGCGGCGACCTGCTCGGAGTAGAAGATGGAGTCGGGCAGCGCGATGGCGGAGTATCCGCACTCCTCTGCCACGCGCGCCAACTCGACCATCTGTTCCGGCGGACTGAGGGCGATCCCGACCGTGAACTTCATCAGGAAACTATAACGCGTTCTACTTCACTGGCGCGATACACAAGATGAAGTCGTCCCTGGTGCCGATGGCGCCGTCCTGGTACAGGGACTCGGTGGCGTCGGTGTTGTCGCACGCCGACTCGGCGATCGTGCCGTCCTTGCGCAGCAAGACCTTGTACGCGCCCTGCGCGGTGCACTCGGCCTCGCGCACGTCGTTGTCGGCGTTGATCGTCAGGCAGTCACCCTTCTGGTACTTGTCGATGTTGCCCTGGATGTCCTCCTCCGCCGAGGGGTCGGCGCCGGCGTTCGCCGTCGTCGAGGTGTCAGGTGTGGTGAGGTCGTCGGCGGTCAGCGCCACGATCAGGCCGCCGCCGACGCAGAGCAGCAGCAAGACGCCGGCCGCGATGCCGACGATGAGCAGCGCCTTGCTCCCGCCGCTCTTGCGGGGCGGCGGTGCCTGCTCCGGCATTGGAACGTAGCCGGGCGGTGGTGCCTGCTCCGGCATTGGAACGTAGCCGGGCGGCGTCGCCTGCTCCGGCATTGGAACGTAGCCGGGCGGCGTCGCCTGCTCCGGCATTGGAACGTAGCCGGGCGGCGTCGCCTGCTCCGGCATTGGAACGTAGCCGGGCGGCGTCGCCTGCTCCGGCATTGGAACGTAGCCGGGCGACGTGGGCTGGTGGGGGTAGCCGGGCTGCTGCCCGAAGGCGGGTGGCTGGCCCTGGCCCGGCGGCTGCGGCCACGCCGTCGCTGGCGGATACTCCGGCTGCCGCGGATATTCAGGCTCCTGCCCGTAGCCGCCAGATGACGAACCGTAGTACGTGCCGCCCATCGTTTACAGGTCCCTTCCCGTTGGTAAGAAAAAGACCGGGTATCCGGGCGTGCGCCGCCCGGATACCCGGCGTGTCGTGCCCCCCGGCCACGAGCGATAGGAGTTTGGGGCCAGCCGCCACATGCCCGCCACACAGCGGCCACATGAGACGGTGGGAGAGGGTACGGTGTCCTGTCGTGAGGTTCGGCGTACTCGGACCGCTGCGGGTACAGGACGCCGAGGGCGCCGAGGTCGTACTGCGCAGCCGGCACGAACGCACCCTCCTCGCGATGCTGCTGGTGCGCGCCGGCCGGGTCGCGCCGGTCGATCGGCTGGTCGAGGCGCTCTGGCCCGACCGGATCCCCGCGTCGCACGCCTCGAACCTCCAGACCTACGTGTCGCGGCTGCGCGACCGGCTCCGCGACGTGTCCATTGAGCACAGAGATGGCGGATACCTGCTCCGGTTGGATGCCGAACAGCTCGACGTGCTGGTGTTCCGGCGCGAGGTGGCGGCGGCCAGGGAGGCGCTCGCCGCGGGTGACGCGGCCGGCGCGGCGGATCGCTTCCGGCGCGGGCTCGCCCAGTGGCGCGGGCGGCCGTTCGCCGACCTTCCGGCGCTGGAAGGCATCGCGCGCACCTGGGAGGCGGAACGCCTCGACGCGGTCGAAGACCAGGTCGACGCCGAGCTGGCGGCCGGCGAGCACCTGCCCGACGTGCTGTCGCGGCTGCACCGCCTGATCGCCGAGCACCCTCTGCGAGAACGCCCGCACGGCCAGCTCATGGTCGCGCTGACCCGAGCCGGGCGGCGCGCCGAGGCGCTGTCGGCATACCAGAACGCGCGTGACGTGCTGGTCGCCGAGCTGGGTGTCGAGCCCGGCAGCCGGCTGCGTGACCTGCATCGCGCGATCCTGCGCGGCGACGACCCCGCGCCGGCGGCGCCAGCCGCGCCACGGGCATGGACGCCGGTCTGCCAGCTACCGCCCGCGCTGCCCGGCTTCGCGGGCCGCGCCGACCTGCTCGCCGAGGTGGTCGCGTTCCTGACCCCCGCCGAGGAGGTGCCGGTCGTCGCGCTGTCCGGCCAGCCGGGCGTCGGCAAGAGCGCGCTCGCCGTGGTCGCCGCCCACCGGGTACGCCCGGAGTTCCCGGACGGGCAGCTCTACGCCCACCTCGCGGGCGCGTCAGCCGCCCCGCGCGACCCCGACGCGGTCCTCGCCGGCCTGCTGCGCTCGCTGGGCACGCCGGAGTCCGCCATCCCGCGCGGATTGCCGGCGCTGACCGCCGCGTACCGGGCGCGCCTCGCCGACCGTCGGGTGCTGGTCGTGCTCGACGACGCCGCCGATCCGGAGCAGGTGCGGCCGCTGCTGCCCGGCACACCCGGCAGCGCCGTGCTCGTGACCAGCCGGTGGCGGCTCAGCGGCCTCATCGACGCTCGGCACGTCGCCGTCGAGCCGCTCACCGACGCCGAGGCGGGCCAGCTCCTCGCGTACGTGATCGGTGCCGACCGCGTGGCGGGGGAGCGGGTGTCGGCCGGACGGATCGCCGCCGCCTGCGGAAACCTGCCCTTGGCGTTGCGCATCGCCGGTACTCGACTGGCCACCCGACCGTGGCGGCTGCGCACGCTGGCGGACCGCCTCGACGACGAGCACCGCCGCCTCACCGAGCTTGCGGCCGGCGACCAGCAGGTGCGCGCGGCGCTCGCGCTCAGCGTGCGGGCGCTGTCGGCACCGGCGCGGGCGGCGTTCGCGCTGCTCGGCCTGGCGGGCCCGGCGAGCTTCGCCGCCTGGGCGGTGGCGGCGCTGCTGCCGGCGGACCAGGCGGAGCCGGCCGCCGAGGCCGTGCTCGACGAGCTGGTCGAGGCGAGCCTGGTCGAACCGGTCGCCGCCGGCGGCGAGCCGCGCTACCGCATGCACGACCTGCTGAGGATCTACGCCGACGAGCTGGCCACCGCCGACGAGCTGGCCGCCGCCAATCCGCGGGACCTGCTGGTTGGCGCTCGCTCCGCTCCCGTCGGCCCCGGTGCCAGGTCGGCCGCGCGCCGCCGGCTACTGGCGGCGTCCGTCGCGCGCGCGGACGCCGCGGCCGCGCGGCTGCCGCGCACGTTGACCTGGTACCGGCCGGCCGGCGCCCCGGACGGCGAGATCGAGCCGTTCGAGTGGTTCGACGCGGAGCTGGGGTTTCTGACCGCCGCGCTCGACCTGGCCCCTGACGAACCCGGCACCATCGCGCTCGCGGAGCGGCTCGCGCCGTACCTGTGGGCGCGCGGCCGGTGGGCGGAACTGCGCGCCGTGCAGCGCCACGCCCGGCTGGCGGCCGAGCGGCTGGGCGACGACCGGGCCACGGCGCGTGCCGAGTTTCTCGCCGCGGTGCTGAGCCTGGTGTGCGGCGACATGCCCGAGGCGGCGGCCGGGTTCGCGCTCAGCCGAGGGCTCTTCGAGCGGCTCGGCGACCGGCACGGGGTGGCGTGCGTGCTCAGCGACGAGGCGGTGCTGCACGGGCTCCAGAGCCGGCACGAAGACTCGGCGCTGGCCGCCCGCCGCGCGGTGGAGATCTTCCAGTCGGAGGCCGACCCGATCGCCGCCGTGCTCGCCTCGCCGGCGCTCTCGGCGGCGCTGCGCGGGCTGGGCCGGCTCGACGAGGCCCTCGACGCCGACCGGACGGCGGTCGCGGAGGCCCGCGGCCAGGGCGCCGCCGAGCTGGTGGTGGCTCGCGCGCTGAACTCGCTCGCCGTCACGCGCCTGGTGCGCGGGGAGGCGCTGCTGGGTTACCAGGCGGCGGCCGAGGCGGTCGAGCGGCTGCGCGGCGTCGGCGACCGGTATGTGCTGCTGGCCGCCCTGCGGCACCAGGCATCCGCGGCGGCCGGGCTGGGCCAGCGGCGGGAGGCGGTGCGGCTGCTGGAGGAGAGCCGCGACCTCGCCGTCGAGCTGGGCGACCGGCTGTGGGCCACCGGGCTGGCCCGCGACCTGGCGGTGAGCTGGATCGGCGACGGGCGGGCCGCGGCCGCCGTGCCGGTGCTCAAGCGCTGCCTGGCGACGTACGACGACATGAACATCCGTTCCGCGAAGGCTGCCACGCTCGACATGCTCGCGCGGGCCTACGACGCTCTGGGCGACGGCGTGGCGGCCCGGGACGCGCGGCGTGGGGCCGGAGCGCTCAGCGACGGCATCGACGCCGGGACGCCGGCCCTTTCAAAGATCATTTTGAGGCTCGCGGAAAATGTCGGAGCGCGTCGGTAACGTCTCCGCGTGAACCGTACCGATCGGCTGTATGCCCTGGTGGAGGAGTTGCGGGCGGTGTCGCCGCGCCCGCGCAGCGCGCACTGGCTCGCGGCGCGCTTCGAGGTCGACGCGCGCACGATCCGGCGCGACATCGCCGCGCTCCAGCAGGCCGGCGTGCCCATCTACGCCGAGACCGGCCGGCTCGGCGGCTACGTGGTCGACAAGGAGCACACGCTCCCGCCGGTCAACATCACGCCGCGCGAGGCGGTCGCCACCGCCATCGCGCTGCGGGCCCTCGAAGGCACGCCGTTCGTCGACGCGGCGCGCTCCGTGCTGCACAAACTCCTCGCCGCGATGGCGCGGCGCGACGTCGAGACCGCGCGCGAGGTCGCCGAGCGCATCCACCTCGCGGCGCCGCCGGGCGACGAGCCGGGACCGCCGCGCCACGTGCTGCGCATCGCCGAAGACGCGGTGGTCAGCCGGTCCGTCCTGTCCATCGAGTACGTGGACAAGCACGGCACGCCGTCACGCAGGCTCGTCGAGCCGGTGGCGCTGCTCGGCGAGGGCAAATTGTGGTACCTGGTGGGGTGGTGCCGGTTGCGCGGTGACGAGCGTGAGTTCCGGCTCGACCGGGTCCGTCGTGCCGCGACGACGCCCGAGATCGCCCCGTCCCGGCCGATCGATCCCGGCCGCCTGCAGGCCGCCCACCCGCCGGCGATCCGCCTGGATTTTCCAGACCGCCTCGGTTTCCCGGGCCGCTCCGGTTTTTCAGAAAATGCGGACAGGACGGTGTCCGCGGCCACCACGACGATGGGGTTTGACAGTGACCAGCGAACTCAGTGAGTGAGGAGCGGCCGCGATGACCGTCAACCCCAACCACAACTCCACGTACGCCGCCGACACCCGGGGTGCGCTCTGGGAGCGGTGGATGGCGCTGCGCAACGGTGACCTCGCCCAGGCCGACACCCTGGTCGCGCCGGCGCTGGCCCTGCACCTCCCGGCGCTTGGCCGGGCAGCCGACCGGCCCGGTGGTCGATCGGCACTGATCTCCTGGATCTCGGCGCTGCGGGCCGCCTTCCCCGAGGGCCGGCTCGCGGTGCAGGTCGGCCCGATCATCAGCGGCGACCTGATCGCCGGCCGGTGGGCGTTCGCCACCGAGGCGGCCACCTTCACCGGCACCGACATCATCCGGCTCGCCGCGGGCCGGGTCGTGGAGTTCTGGGTCAACCACGACGTGATCGGCGAGGCCCTGCCGCTGCCCGAGCACGGCACGCTCTGCGCTCAGACATAACATCGAGGTGCGTTGTTTTCACGTGCCCGTCAACCGTGCCTTTCTGTCCCTTAAATGGCAGTAAAGGCCTGGTTGACGGGCCGGTTGAACCGTTGCTTGACACTCTGATCACGCCGTCTTACCCTCGCCGTAACAAGATTTCTCGCACTTTTAACAAAGCATGTGCACACAGCCCGAACGGCGAGGGCTTCCCGTGACCTCGATGGGATGAAGGCGGCATGACAGCGATAGATGGCAGCGGTTTCATGACGGGCGGCGTCAGCCGGGCGCAGTTCCTGCGGATACTTGGCGGGCTGGCGGCGGGTGCCGCGGTGCCTGGGCTGCTCAGCGCGTGCGGCGGCGGCTCCGGCGACTCAGACTCGCTCAGCCTGGTCGGTGTCGCCGACGAGAAGGCCCCACTCGACCTCCTTACCAAGGCATACACCGACAGCGGGTCGGGGATCACGTTCAAGACCTCGTACGCGCCGACCGACCAGGTCCAGACGTCCCTGCGGGCACAGCTCGGCGGCGGCAACGCACCCGACATCCACGCGCTGTACCCGGGCAGCGGCAGCGCGATGTCCACCACCGACATCGCCAAGGCTGGCCTGCTCGCCGACCTCAGCGGCCAGGCATGGACCTCCGCGATCCCGGCCAACCTCAAAAGCTCGTTCCAGTACGAGGACAAGGTGTACCTGTTCTCGTCGGGCCTGACGGTGATCGGCACGATCTACAACAAGAGCGTGTTCGCGGCGGCGGGTGTGCAGATCCCCAAAACGTGGAGCGAGCTGATCGCCGCCTGCGAGAAGCTCAAGCAGGCCGGCAAGGTGCCGCTCGCGCTCGGCGCGCAGACCCAGTGGGTCACGCAGCTCATCACCTACGCGCTGGTGGCCTCGCACGTCTACCGGGACACCCCCGACTTCGACGACCAGATGATCGCCGGCAAGGCCACGTTCGCCGGCTCGGGGTGGAAGCAGTCGATGGCGCTGTACATGGAGCTGCGCGACCGCGGCTTCTTCAACGACAACCCCAACGGCACCACCCTCGAGCAGCAGACCGCGATGGTCGGCACCGGGCAGGCGGCGATGGCCGTGCAGGTGGCGCCGCTGCTGCCGGCGTTCCGCGACGCGGCCACAAGCTCCGGCGACATCGACATGTTTCCGTTCCCGAGCGCCGACACCGCCGAGCAGGTATACACGTGGAGCGGGGCGAACGTGGGCATCGGCGTGCACGCCAAGAGCAAAAACAAGGACGCCGCGCTGAAGTTCGTCGAGTTCCTCGGCCAGCAGGAAAATATCAACACCTGGTGCGAGGCGGTCGCCGCCATCCCGCTCAAGCGCGACGCCAGCTCCAAGGTCGACCCGGCGCTCCAGTCGTTCCTGCCGCTGATCGACGCTGGCCGGGTCGCGCCGGTCGGGCAGCGCTGGCCCAACCCAGAGGTACAGCCGACGCACTTCACCGTGATCCAGGACCTGCTCGCCAAGAAGATCACTATCGACGACGGGCTCAAGAAAATGGACGAGGTGTACCGCAAGAGCTCATGAGCACACCGGTACTGGAAGCGAGCCCGACCGCGCCGCCCGAGCGCCCGGCCCGGCGGCGCCGGCCGCGCAACCGGCTCGGCCCGCCCTGGCTGTTCGTGGCGCCCGCGCTGCTCTGCTACGGCGCCATCGTGCTGTACCCCAGCGCGTCCGGCCTGCTGTACGCGTTCACCGACTGGAGCGGGCTGGGCGACTGGTCGTTCGTCGGGCTGCGCAACTTCGACAGCCTCCTGCACGACGACCGGGCGCTCGGCGCGCTGCGCAACACGCTGCTGCTCACCGTCGCGATCGTGGTGGTGCAGAACGGCGTCGGGCTGCTGCTCGCCCTCGGCGTGCACGCACGCATCAAGAGCCGGATGCTCCTGCGCGCCGTCTTCTTCGCGCCGGTCGTGGTCAGCCCGGTAATGGTGGCGTTCCTGTGGAAGTACGTCTACAACCCGGAGCCGAACGCCGGCCTCAACGGGCTGCTCGGCGCGGTCGGGCTCGGCTCCCTGCGGCAGGACTGGCTCGGCGACCCGTCGCTTGCGCTGTGGTCGGTCGCGGCGATGGTGGTGTGGCAGCACGCCGGGTACTCGATGGTGATCTTCCTGGCGGGCCTGGAGGGCATCGGCAAAGACGTGCAAGAGGCGGCCACCATCGACGGCGCCGGGCCGGTCAAGCGGTTCCGGTACGTCACCTGGCCGCTGCTCGCGCCCGCCACCACGATCAACGTGATGCTCTCCACGATCGGTGGCCTCAAGCTCTTCGACCAGGTGTTCGCGGCCACCGGTGGCGGCCCCGGATACGCCACCGAGACACTGTCCACAGTGCTCTACAAGGAGGCGTTCGTCTTCGGGCGATACGGGTACAGCACAGCCGTGGCGCTGGTGCTGGCGCTGTTCGTGGCGGCCGTGTCGCTCGTCCAGATCCGCTACCTGCGCGCCCGGGAGGACCAGACGTGAACAGGTACCGCCCGCGCACGTTGGTGCTGGAGCTGCTGATGGTGGCGGTCGGCGTGGCGTTCCTGTTCCCCGTGTACGCGCTGATCGTGCTGTCGCTCAAGGACGCCGGCCAGATCGCCAGCACCCCGCTCGCGTTGCCGGCACCGCCCACAGTAGACAACTACACCGAGGCGTGGTCGGCGGCCTCGCTCGGCTCGGCGCTGCTGAGCAGCACGCTCGTCACGGTGGTGAGCCTGGTGCTGCTCATCGCGATCGGCTCGTGCGGGGCGTACTTCCTGGCCCGCCGGGCCACCCGTCTCGGATACGGGTTGTACATCCTGTTCCTGCTCGGCATCGTGCTGCCGTTCCAGCTCGGGATGATCCCGCTGTACAACCTCTTCTCCAAGGCCGAGCTGATCGGCACGCCGCAGGCGCTCATCCTCTTCTACACCGGCATCCAGCTGCCGTTCACCATCTTCCTGTACACCGGCTTCATCCGGGCGTTGCCCGCCGACTACGCCACCGCCGCGCTCGTCGACGGCGCTTCGCACTTCCAGGCGTACACCCGGATCGTGTTCCCGCTGCTGCGCCCGATCACCGGCACCGTGCTGATCCTCAACGCGGTCTTCATCTGGAACGACTTCTTCACCCCGCTGCTGTACCTCGGTGGCTCCGACCACGAGACGATCCCGGTGCGCATCTTCGCGTTCGTCGGCCAGTACGTGTCCGACTACGGGCTGGTCTTCGCCGGTCTGGTACTGGGGGCGATCCCGATCCTGCTGGTATTCCTGCTGCTACAGCGGTACGTCATCAAGGGCTTCGCGAGCGGGCTCAAAGGGTGAGCCTGCCACCCCGGCTCGCCGCGGTCCTGCGCGAGCCGCCACGCGAGTTCTCGCCGGTCGCGATCTGGTGGTGGAGCGGCGCCCGGCTCGACCGGCGGCGGCTTCGCTGGCAGCTCGAACGCTTCGTCGCCGGCGGCGTGCACAACCTCGTCGTGCTCAACCTGGCACCGACCGGCCCGATGTTCGGCTGCGACGCCGACGACCCGCCGTTCTTCGCAGGCGAGTGGTGGGCGCTGCTCGACGGCGTGTGCGCCGACGCCGCCGACCTCGGTGCCCGCCTGTGGTTCTACGACCAGCTCGGCTTCTCCGGCGCCGACATCCAGGCGCGCCTCGTCGAGCGGCATCCCGAGTACGCCGGCCGGTGGCTCGCGCCCGACGGGTCGGTGCACACCCGCGGCTTCGACTACCTGTCCATCGTGGCCTGCGCCGCACTGCTCGATGAGGTGCACGGTGAGTTCGCCCGCCGCCTCGGCCACCATCTCGGCGGCGTCATCGCCGGCTCGTTCCAGGACGAGCTGCCCGCGCTGCCCACGTGGTCCGCGACGTTCGCGTCAGAGTTCGCCGCGCGTCGCGGCTACGAGCTGGACCGTGCACTACTGTGGACCGGCTCGGACGCCTTGGTCCTGCGCGACTACCAACTGACCCGCGCGGAGCTCGCCGAAGAGGCCTTCTTCCGGCCGCTCGCCGACTGGCACGCCCGGTACGGCCTGCTCGCCGGCTGCGACCAGCAGGACCCGGCCCGCGCCGGCGACCCCGTCGCCGGCGTCCGCCTCTACGCCGACTACGCGCGCACCCACCGCTGGTTCGGCGCGCCCGGCTCCGACCACCACGGCGACGCGCGCGTCCACTCGTCACTGTCCCATCTGTACGGCCGGCCGCGTACCTGGGTCGAGGCGTTTCACTCCAGCGGGTGGGGTGGCACCCTCGAAGAGACGCTCGACTGGCTGCTGCCGTGGCTGCGCGCCGGCGCCACCCTCTACAACCCGCACGCCGTCTACTACACCACCAAGGCCGGCTGGTGGGAGTGGGCGCCGCCGTCCACCGACTGGCGCCAGCCTTACTGGCGCCACCACCGCCTCTTCGCCGACACCGTCACCCGCCTGTGCGCCGCCCTCTCGCTCGGCCGGCACGCCTGCGACATCGCCGTGCTGCTGCCCACCGCCACAGCGCAGGCCGGCGCCCGCCTCGACGGCCACACGAGCGCCGACGCCCTGCGCGCCCAGCGCGTCTACCGCGACCTGGTCGGCGACATGACCTGGTTCCACACCGTTCCCGGCGCGCTCGACCGCCTGTGCCGCGAAGCCGACGTCATCGACGACGACTCCCTCGCCCGCGCCGAGGTGACGGATGGCCGGGTACGCGTCGCCGACGAGGCGTACCGCACCGTGATCCTCCCCGCGTGCACCGTGCTCGACGAGCGCGTGGCGGCCCGCCTGGACGGGTTCGTCACGGCGGGCGGCACGCTGATCGCCGTCGGCGCCCTACCCGAGGGCGCCGATGGTGCGGCCGCGGAACTGCTCGCGCATTTCGCGGCAGGGCGGGCGCATCTGGTCGCCGACGCGGCCGCCGTCGGCCCCTTGCTGCCCGCCCCGCCGGTCGAGGCGCCGGTACCGTCGTTGGTGCGCGACGTCGACGGTACGCGCGTCGTGTTCCTCACCGCAGCCGCGAGCCGGGCGAGCGACGTGTCGGTGGGCCGCCCCGACGAGCGCGGCATCTCGCTGGGCTGGCTCGACGCCCGCTACGACTTCGACCCGGCCCGCTACCACGAGAGCGTGACGGTGCGGGTGCGAGACGTGCCGCCGCACGCGGTGCTGATCGACCCGTTCAGCGGTGAGAGCCGCGCTCTGCCTTGCTCCACCGTCGCAGACACGGTGGAGGTGCGCGTGCCGTTCGACCACGGGCCGGCCGCGCTGCTCGCCTTCCCTCCGGCGCCGCTCCCGGCAGCCGCCTCCGGTGGGCGCGCCGCGTCTCGATCCTTGCGGCTTGGTCCCCAGTGGACTTCGTCGCTCGTGCCCACAATGGACGATGTCTGGGGCGACTTCGGCACATCCGGGACCGTGGAGCGATGGACGGTGCGACACCGGCTCGACGGTGCCGCCGAGTGGGGCGAGGCGCACGCCACGTTCGGGCCGCACGCGGTGCGGGACGGGGAGGCGCTCGTCTACTCCACGTCGCGCGGCATCCACAAGGACCCGATCCACCGCGAGGTGCTCGGGCCGAAGGGGCACGTACCGGAAGAGTTCCTCGCGCTGGGCCCGGCCCGGGCGGGCGCACCGGTGCGCGTGCGATGCGACCTGATCCTCGCCGAACCCGTCGAAGGATGGCTCGCGGTCGGCGTGGCGGCCGCCAAGTCCGGCGCCCTCGGCGGGGCGGCACTCGCCTTCGACGACCGCGGGTACCTCGGCCTGGCACCGGTGCGGCTCGCACCCGGGCGGCACGCGCTGGCGCTCGACCTGACCCCCGACGAAGACCTGGACCTGCGCGCGTACATCGCTGTGGTGCGTGACGCCACCGCCTTCGAGCGTCCGGAGTGGATGTGCGCGGGCGGCACTTCTCGACCGGGATCGACGGTGACGCTGCGGACGTCGGTGACCGGCAAGGCCGGCCAGCTTCAGGTGGCGGCGCGAGAGGCGTGCGTGATCCGCTGGGGCGGCGTGGAGGTGGGCCGGCAGGGCGGCTTCGAGCCGTACGCCGAGCAGGCCACGCCGCGCGTCCGCCGATACGACCTCGGCCAGCTGCCGCGTCCGGGCCCCCATGAGTTGTCCGTGGAGTTCACCGAGGCGTCGGACGCGGGGGCGGTGCTCGTGGACGGGCTCGCGCTCTCCGGGCGCCACTGGAGCGCGGCACGCGACGGGGTGCGCGTCGAGACGCTGGTGCGCCGCCGGCAATACGGCGACCCGGCGGCCCTGCACCTGCGGCGGCGGCCGCACCCGCTGCCCGAGACGGCATGGCTCGACGGGGCGGACGGCGGTGACGTGGTCGTGCCGACCGTGCTCGCTGTGCCGACCGCCTCGGTGCAGTGGTTCTCGTTCCCGATCCCACCGGGTGCCACGGCCATGCGTCTCGGCGTACAGGCGGAGGCGGAGGTCTCGGTCGACGGCGCCGAGGTGGCGCGCGGCGCGGGAGCACTGGCCGTCGACCTCGGTGCCGCGCCGTCCGGACCGCGCGCCTGCGTGGTCCGCGTGACCACTCAACCCGGGTTCTCGCACGGGGCGGCACTCACCGGGCCGGTGGTGTTCGACGTGGGTGACGGGCTGGTCGGGCTGGGAGACTGGGAGGAGCAGGGGCTTGCCGGATACAGCGGCGGTGTGCGATACCGGCAGCGGTTCACTGTGGACGCCGGTGGCCCAGCCACTGTGGACCTCGGGCGGGTGCGGGGCACTGCCGAGGTGGCGCTCAACGGTGAGCCGCTGGGGGCGCGCTTCTGCGGGCCGTACCGGTTCACGGGCGCGCTGCGGGCCGGCGACAACGAGATCGAGGTGGTCGTCTACGGCACCCTCGCCCCGTACCTCGACGAGGTCAGCCCCACCCACTTCGTGTACCCGGGCCAACGCCACACCGGCCTCTTCGGCCCCGTAACCCTGACGTACTAGGCCCTAGCCCTAGGCGCGGGCCAGGCTGTCGACGCGGCGCAGGGCGTCCGGGAGGCGGTGCGATCCTGCCATCGCCTGCACAAGCGCCGCCGCCTCGTCGAGCGGCAGGCCGGCGGCCGTGACGTAGAGCGGTCGCGTGCCGCCGCGCCGCACCTCGACCGCGTGCGTCGCGCTGTGAAACGCGGTCTTCGCCACGCCTACCACCGGCACGTCCATCTCGTGGTGCACGTGCGCGCCCAGGCCGGGCCGGCCATTCGGGTCGAGGTCGACGTAGCCATCGACGACCACCAGGTCAACGACGCCGGCCTGCGCGAACACGGCACGCAGCGCGGGCAGCTCGCGCAGGAAGAAGGCGCCCGGCTGGTACGGCGGGACGCTGGGCAGGTGCGCCGTGTACTCGTCCACAATGGATGAGAAGGTGCGGTCGGCGGCGACGACCATCGCGGCGTTCGCGCTGCCGTCGGCCGGATAGTGCACGTCGACCGCGGCGTACCGTCCGGCCAGCTTAGAGGACACGGGTGGCGTGCTCGGCCTCGGCGCGGGTGGCGGCGGTCGCCGGGTCGAGGTGCGCGCACAGCACCACCGAGGCGCCGGCGGCGAGCGGCGCCAGCAGCCACTTCACGGGGTGCTCGTGCTCGGCCGCGTCGACCAGCAGCCGGTCACCGGCCCGCAGGTCGTAGATCTCCGCGAGTTCCCGCGCCAGCCGGCCCCACTCGCGGTAGCTGGTGCCGTCGACGGTCGCCGCGTCGCCTTCCCCGATCGGCGTGAACCCGGCCGGGGCCTCCGGGTACCGGCCGACCTCGGCGAGGAAGTTCCGGTAGCCGGCGGGCGGCTCGCTGTCGGCGGCCAGTCCGGAGACGAAGCGGTGCGGCGCGTCCGGCACGTCGTCCAGCCAGTTGTCGACCCGCTCCGGCGCGACGAACGTCGCGTCGAGCGGCTCGTCGGCCCCCGGCCCGAGCGCCGGCAGGCCCGCCGTCGCCGCCAGCCGGAACGACACCGACACCCCCGCCGACCAGGCGCCCAGCAGCACCGCGGCGGTCTGCCAGTGCGGTGGCAGCAGCACCGCGGCGCGGCTGCCCGCGCCCAGCCCGCAGCCCTCGCGCAACAGCCTGGCGGTGCGCGCCGCCCAGCCGGCCAATGCGGTCGCCGACAACTCGACCCGCTCGCCGGTCGCGTCGTCGCAGTAGGTGAGCAGCGGCGCGCCAACGTCGTCCATGGCGGCGCTGTTCATCAACGCGGGTGCGGCGTTCTCCATGGGTACCGCATCCTATCGCCCACCCCCCACCGCGCCCGTTGCCCGGCCCACCCCGCGGCGGCCCCATGCCGTCGATCAAGGGCGAACGCACCTGGTTTGATCTCTTTTCCACGTGCGTTTGTCCTTGATCCATGCCACTCTCCCTGATCGACGCTGTCGGGGTCGAGAGCAGGAGCGGAGCGCGCCGATCGCGGCGATCGACCTTGACGCGGCGCCGGAGCCGCGCGAGGGCGGAGCGGCAAACGCCGCGCGGCGATCAAGGCGATTCGCCGCGATCAAGGGCAAACGCACGTGGAAAAGAGATCAAACCACGTGCATTTGCCCTTGATCAACGGAAGAGGGCGGCGATGCGTGCGAGGCGCGGCGATGCGCGCCAGGCGGCGCCGGCGAACATTTCCCGGTGGTTGTCGAGGTTATGAGGCGGTGCTTTTGGCGGTGGCGAACGGGCGGATGTTGTGGCCGGAGCGGAAGAGGTTGCGCGGGTCGTAGGCGGCCTTCACCTCGCGCAGGCGCCGGTGGTTCTGCGCCGTGTAGGCGGCGGCGGTGCGGGTGGGGTCGGCGAGGAAGTTGAGGAAGGTCGCGTCCATGCCGTGCGGGCGCAGCGCCGTCGCGAGCTCCGGCAACACCGCGTCGACGATGACGGAGAACCGCGCGTCGCGGTGCCCCGCCGGCCCGGCGTCCGGACCGGGGTCCGCTATCGCGCCGCCCCATTGCCGGATCTCCACAGTGGAGATTGGCGAGTCGGGCGCGGCGTGCGCGTCGGCCAGCGCTTCGAGCGCCGCGTCGGGCAGCGTGCGGAACATGTCCAGGTACCGGGCCGGCGTGCCGCCCATGGCGGCGTCCGCGTACCGCACCGGCCGCACGTCGTCGACCAGCGCCGGCCCGGCGACGGACCACAGTGGAGCGAGAAGGCAACGGCCGCGGTCGGGATCGCCCGCGTACATGGCCTTTATCATCAGTACACGCCTGCCGCGCACCGCCGCGGGAACGTCGTCGGCGTCCGGCATCCGGCGCAGCAGCGCGGCCGTGCTCAGCTCGTCGGGGGTGGTGGCGGCCCAGTCGCGGTACCAGGCGAGGGTCTCGGCGGCCCGATCGGCGGGGAAGTACGCGAAGCCGGCGAGCACCCGGTCGACCGGGTAGAGGCGGAACTCCAGCGACGTGACGACGCCGAAGTTTCCGCCGCCGCCGCGCAGCGCCCAGAACAGTTCCGGGTCGCGGTCGGCGCTCACGGTGCGCAGCCGGCCGTCGGCGGTGACCACGTCGGCACGCACCACGCTGTCGGCCGCGAAGCCGTACCGGCGCGCCAGCCAACCCAGGCCGCCGCCCAGCGTGTACCCGGTCACGCCGACCGACGGCGACGAGCCGGACAGCGGCGCCAGACCGAACGACGCGGCCGCCGAAAGCACCGCGCCCCACCGCGCGCCGGGACCTACCCGCGCCACCTGGCGGTCCGGGTCGACGAGCACCGACGCCAGGTGCGAGGTCTTGAGCAGCAGCGCGCGGTCGGCGGCGACGTGCGTGCCGTGCCCGGTGGCCTGCACGGCGAGCGGCAGGTCGTGCCGGCGGGCCGCGACCACGGCGGCCCGGACGTCCGCGGGTCCGCGCGCTTCGACCACGGCGGCGGGCCGCGGGTCGATCGTCGGGTACAGGGGCTGGCGGTGCGTGTCGTAGCCCGGGTCGCCGGGCAGGTGCACCGGTCCGGCGAACCCGCGGCGGAGTGCGTCCTGGTTCATGGCGGTCCCTCTCGATCGGCTGTCGTCGGAGGGTCAGACGGGCGGGGCGCCGCGGACTCATCGGCGGCCGCCAAGGATTTTTTCGGGGGCGCGATGAATTCCCTACCGGCCGGGCGTCTGACCGTCAGACCCACTGCGAACGGAGGCCGACTTGTCCGGACCCCAGGAACGACCACCGCCGGTCTTCGCGATCGGGCCCGTCGTGGACCGCGCGGACATCCCGCGCCTGTGCGCGCGGCTGGCGGCGCTCGTGCGCGACACGGGGGCCGCGGCGGTGCTCTGCGACGTCGGTGCGGTCAGCGCGCCGGACGCCGTGACGATCGAGGCGCTGGCACGGCTGCGACTGACCGCGCGCCGGCTCGGCTGCGACCTGCGCGTTCTACGCGCTCATCGCCGCCTGGCGCAGCTGGTGGCGTTGACCGGCCTGACCGACGTCCTGCCTGCGGCCGACTGACTGGCTGACTGACTGAGCGGTCAGTCGTCGAGGCGGGTGGGGAGGCCGAAGAGTGGGAACAGGTGCTCGGTGTCGAGGAACGAGTTGACGCCGTGGATGCGCCCGTCGGAGATCTCCAGCAGGATCAGCGCCCACGGCTCGTGCCGCCCGCCGGGGCCGCTCGGCCGGTACTGGCCGAACGCCGGCAGGCCGCTGGCCGCGGTCGGGATCAGGCGGGAGCCGCGGCAACCGCTGCCGGTGCCGAGCATCCAGCTGCGGATGTCGGCGTGACCGCGGAACCAGAGCGACAGCGGCGGCATGGACAGCGTCGCGTCTTCGTGCAGCAGGGCGGTCAGCGATTCCATGTCGTATCGCTCGAACGCCTCGACGTAACGCGCCAGCAGCGCCGACTGCTCCTCGTCCATGGGCTTGTGGGTGTCGCTGGCGAGGTCGGTGGTGGAGATGGTGGCGCGGGCCCGCTGGAGCGCGCTGTTGACGGACGGCACGCTGGTCTCTAGCAGCTCGGCGACCTCGTTGGCCGACCAGGCGAGCACCTCGCGCAGGATCAGCACGGCGCGCTGGCGCGGCGGCAGGTGCTGCATCGCGGCGACGAACGCGAGGCGGATTGACTCGCGGGCCACTGCCAGCTCGGCGGGGTCGGCGGACTCTGGCAGCAGGCGACTGTCAGGGGCGGGACCGACCCAGACCGTCTCGGCGAGCGGCGCGTCGGGCAGGGAGCCCTGCGAGCCGGCCGGGCCGAGGTCCATCGGGCGGGCACGGCGCTGGGCGCTGCCGAGCATGTCGAGGCAGACGTTGGTGGCGATGCGGTACAGCCAGGAGCGCAGCGCCGCGCGGCCCTCGAACTTGTCGAGGCTCTTCCACGCCCGCACCAGCGTCTCCTGTGCGGCGTCTTCGGCCTCGAAAGCCGAGCCGAGCATCCGGTAGCAGTAGGCGGTCAGCTCCCGCCGGTATTCCTCCAGGACCCGCTCGGAGCCGATGGTGCTCACCTTCTGCATCACAGCCGCCCCCCTTTCGACCCGGCCAACGTATACCACCCCACCGACATTCGCCCTTTTCAGGAGCGTGCGGGGCTGTTACTTTCCGGTACACGCTGGTCTGTTCGGTCGAGTCGCTTCCGTCCGTACGTACCGGGCGGGCTCGGCCATCAGTGTGGGGAGGAACAGATGGCCCAAATACGAAGAATGACAAGGATTGCCGTCATCGCGGGCGCGGCCATCCTGGTCGGGGCGGCCGGTCCGGCCGCGACGGCCATTGCCGCCCCGGCGGGCGGCACGATCCTCGCGGCGCCTGGCGCGGACGTGGTGCCCGGCAGCTACGTCGTGGTGCTCAAGGACGGCGGCGCGGCGGTGCCCGCGCAGGCCAAGGCGCTCGCGGGCAAGCACAGGGCGACGGTACGGAAGACGTTCTCGCACGCGCTGCGTGGTTTCTCGGCGACCATGTCCGACGCGCAGGCACGGGCGCTCGCCGGCGATCCGGCCGTCAAGTTCGTGCAGCCCAACGTCATTCACCGCGTGAGCGCCACGCAGTCGAACCCGCCGTCGTACGGCCTGGACCGGATCGACCAGCGGAACCGGCCGCTGAACTCGGCGTACACCTACAACACGACCGCCTCGAACGTGCACGCGTACATCGTCGACACCGGCATCCGCACCAGCCACACGGACTTCGGCGGCCGGGCCACGAGCGGCTTCGACGCCGTCGACGGCGGCGCCGCCGACGACTGCCACGGCCACGGCACGCACGTCGCCGGCACGGTCGGCGGCAGCGCGTACGGGGTGGCGAAGGGCGTGCGACTGGTCGCTGTGCGGGTGCTCGACTGCGAGGGCAGCGGCACCACCGAGCAGGTCGTCGCCGGCATCGACTGGGTCACCGCCAACGCGGTCAAGCCCGCTGTGGCGAACATGAGCCTCGGCGGCGCCGCGGACACGGCGCTCGACAACGCGGTACGCCGGTCGATCACCGAAGGGGTCAGCTACGCGATCGCGGCGGGCAACGGGTTCCTGGGCATCATCGCGCTGGACGCCTGCACCCAGTCGCCGGCACGGGTGGCCGAGGCGCTGACCGTCTCGGCGACCGACAGCAACGACCGCAAGGCCAGCTGGGCCAACCGCGGCACGTGCGTAGACGTGTTCGCGCCGGGCATCAACATCCCGTCGACCTGGAACACCAGCAACACCGCCACCAACACCATCAGCGGCACCTCGATGGCCGCCCCGCACGTGGCGGGCGCGGCGGCGCTGTTCCTGGCGAACAACCCGTCCGCGACACCCGCCCAGGTCCACACGGCGATCGTCAACAACGCGACGACCGGCGTGGTCACCAGCCCGGGCTCGGGCTCGCCGAACCGGTTGCTCTACACCGGCAGTTTCTAGCTATATCCATTGTGGGGCGTGCCACCCGGCGCGCCCCACGGTCGGTTAGATTGATCGCGTGAGCGCAGAAGCCGAGTACGGCCCCAAGGAACTTCAGCTCGACATTCCCAGCGCGGCTCGCGCTTACGACTACTTCCTGGGCGGGGCGCACAACTTCGAGGCCGACCGGGCATTCGCGGAGCAGGTCCGCGCGATGGTGCCGTGGGTGCCCGACGTGGCGAAGCTCAACCGCTCGTTCCTGCGCCGGGTCGTCGGGTACCTCCTTGACCAGGGCGTCGACCAGTTTCTCGACCTCGGTTCGGGCATCCCGACCGTTGGCAACGTGCACGAGATCGCCCAGGAGCGGGCGCCCGGCGCGCGAGTGGTCTATGTGGACTACGAGCCGGTGGCCTACAAGTACGCCCGCACGCTGCTCGCCGGCGACCCGAACACCGCCATCATCCAGGCCGACGTGCGAGACCCCGCGGCGGTGCTCGACGCGCCGGAGACCCGCGAGCTGATCGACTTCTCGCGCCCCGTCGGGCTGCTCATGGTCGGGCTGCTGCTGTTCATCGGCCCGCAGGACCACCCGGCCGAGCTCGTGCGCACCTACCGGGAACGCCTTGCGCCGGGCAGCTACCTGGCCATCTCGCACATCGCCGACGAGCACGCCCCCGCGGAGCTTCGCGCGCAGGTCGCGACGCTGGTAGCCGCCTACGCCCAGGCCAACGAGCACGTTTACGTGCGCGAGCGCACCGAGATCGAGTCGTGGTTCGGCGGCATGGAGATGGTCGAGCCGGGCGTCGTGTTCCTGCCCGACTGGCGGCCCGAGACGCCCGAGGAGGCGCAGAACGCGGCCCGCCCGCTGGGCTACGGGGGCGTCGCCCGCCAGCTCTGACCGACACAAAGGAGAATGTCGGAGGGCGGCGGTAGCGTCGCGGGCGTGACTGGTCCCGGTGACGTCCCGCCCCAGGTGCTCGCCCGGCTCCGGCCGATCTGCCTCGGCCTGCCGGAGACCTACGAGGAGCCGGCGTGGGTGGGCACGCGCTGGCGCATCCGCAAGCGCACGTTCGCCCATGTGCTCACCGTCGACCCTGACCACCAGATGGCGTATGCCCGTGCGGCTGCCACGGACGAGCCGGTGTGCGTGCTGACGTTCCGGTCGCCGGGTGACGAGATCCAGGGCCTGGTCTCCGTCGGTCACCCGTTCTTCAAGCCGGGCTGGGGCGCCGACGTGGTGGGCATGGTGCTCGACGGCGGCGTCGACTGGGAAGAGGTCGGCGAGCTGCTGACCGAGAGCTACTGCGTCCTGGCGCCGAAGCGGCTCGCCGCCCAGGTAGACCGGCCGCCAGGCTGACCGGTTCGAACGTCTGTGCGAAGATGGCAGGGTGGGTGCGGAGGGCACGATCCTGCACGCCGACCTCGACGCCTTCTACGCGTCGGTCGAGCAGCGCGACGACCCCGCGCTGCGCGGGCGGCCGGTGATCGTCGGCGGCGGCGTCGTGCTCGCGGCCAGCTACGAGGCCAAGGCGTGTGGCGTGCGCACTGCGATGGGCGGCCACCTCGCGCGCCGCCTGTGCCCCCAGGCCGTCGTGGTCCCGCCGCGCATGTCCGCGTACTCGGCCGCGAGCAAAGCCGTCTTCGAGGTGTTCCGCGACACCACCCCGGTCGTCGAGGGGCTGTCGATCGACGAGGCGTTCCTCGACGTGGGCGGCCTGCGGCGGCTTCGCGGCTCGCCGCTCGACATCGCCGCCCGGCTGCGGCACGACGTGCGCACCCGGGTCGGGCTGCCGATCACCGTCGGCGTGGCCCGCACGAAGTTCCTGGCGAAGGTGGCCAGCGGCGTCGCCAAGCCCGACGGGCTGCTCAGTGTGCCGCCCGACGGCGAGATGGCGTTCCTGCACCCGCTGCCCGTGGAGCGGCTGTGGGGCGTCGGCCCGGTCACCTCCGGCAAGCTGCGCGCCCGGGGCATCGTCACGGTCGGTCACGTCGCCCGCATCGGCGAGGCCGCGCTGATCTCGATGGTCGGCCAGGGGGCAGGGCGGCACCTGTACGCGCTGGCCGTCGGGCGGGACCCACGCCCGGTACAGGTGGGGCGCAGGCGTGGCTCGATGGGCGCCCAGCACGCTCTCGGGCGAGGCCCGCGCACGCCCGAGGACCTCGACGCGGTGCTGTCCGGGCTGGTCGACCGCGTGACCCGACGCATGCGGGCCGCCAGCCGTGTGGGACGCACCGTCGTGCTGCGGCTGCGGTTCGCCGACTTCACCCGCGCCACCCGGTCACACACGCTGCCCCGGGCGACCTCGCACACGCCGCTGATCCTCTCCACGGCCCGCGGTCTGCTGGTGAGCAGCCTGCCGGCGATCTCCGCGCGCGGGGTGACGCTGGTCGGGGTCGCGGTGAGCAACCTCGACGACGGGCGGGCGGTGCAGCTTGAGCTGCCGTTCGACGGGTGGAGCGGTGCGGAGCTCGACGGGGCGCTCGACGCGGTCCGCGACCGTTTCGGCTCCCGCTCCGTCACAAGGGCCACCCTGCTGGGCCACCCCGACCCAATGTCAGTCCCGATCCTCCCGGACTAGGAGTCGGTCGAGGGCTCGATGGGCGCGGGTTGCCGCGTGGGGGTCGCGGCGCAGGCGAAGCGCGTGGTGGGCGGCCAGCATCACGCCGCTCAGGTCGAACACCAGTTGCTCAGGGTCGGTGCCAGCCGGCAACTCGCCCGCCGCGATCGCCTGTTGTGCGTGGATGCGCAGGTCGCGGTGCCACAGCTCGGTGAGGCCGGCCAGCGCGTCGCGCACCGGGCCGTCGCGGTCGTCGAACTCGGTCGCCGCCGCGATGAAGAAGCAGCCGCCGGGGAAGACGCCACGCTCCAGATAGGACAGCCAAGCGACGCACAACGCGCGCAGGCGCGGCAGCCCGGGCGCGGTGCGGGCCGCGCGGTCGGCCACCTCGCGCGTGAACACGGCCGCCGCAGCGTCGACGACCTCCAACTGGAGGCTCTCCTTGGTGCCGAAGTGGCCGAGCAGCCCCGACTTGCTCATGCCCAGGTCGGCGGCCAGCCGGCCGATGGTCAGGCCCGAAAGGCCTTCGACGGAGGCGACAGCCACGCCTCGGGCCACGATGGCGGCGTGGGTGCCTGCGGTCGCCTCGACAGATCTGCGGGGACTCACAGCGGTCGACGATACCATCCGAACGTTCGGTCGCTATAGTTCGCTCATGCTCGCACTGATCACCCGGCAGCTCGTGGCGCCCGTGGCCCGGCTCGTCTACCGCCCGGTCATCGAGGGCCGCCACCACGTACCCAGGCGCGGCCCGGTGATCCTGGCCAGCAACCACCTGTCGTTCATCGACAGCATGGTCATTCCGCTGGTGGCGCCGCGGCCGGTGACGTTCCTGGCCAAGGCCGAGTACTTCGACCGGCGCCGCACCCGCTGGTTCTTCTCCGCGTTCAACGCGGTGCCGGTGCGTCGGGGCGACCACCGGGTGGCGCAGGCGTCGCTGGACGCCGCGCTGGGCGTGCTCGAAGGCGGCGGCGCGTTCGGCGTCTACCCCGAGGGCACGCGGTCGCGCGACGGCCGCCTCTACCGCGGTCGCACGGGCGTCGGCTGGCTGGCGCTCTCCGCGCGGGTGCCGGTCGTGCCAGTCGCGCTCGCCGGCACGGAAAAGATCCAGCCGGTGGGGGCGAAACTGCCTCGGGTGCGGCGGGTCACCGTCAAGTTCGGCGCGCCGATCACGTTCGGGCCCGAGTACGGCGAAGCGGGGCAGGCGCGGGCGCGGCGGCGCGTCACGGACGAGATCATGGACCGGATCGCGGAACTGTCCGGTCAGGAACGGGCCACCGTCTACAACGAGCGCGGCATCGATACGATCCCCGGGTGACCCGGCTCCTCGCGATCAGCGACCTGCACGTGGCGTACCAGGAAAATCGCGACTTCGTCAGCCGCCTGCGCCCCGATGACCCGGCCGACTGGCTGCTCGTCGCCGGCGACGTGGGCGAGATCGGCGCGGACGTCGAGTGGGCGCTCGGCGTGCTGCGCGAGCGGTACGCGGAGGTGGTGTGGGCGCCGGGCAACCACGAGCTGTGGACACCGCGCGAAGACCCGCTGCGACTGCGGGGCGAGCAGCGGTACCGGCACCTGGTCGAGGTGTGCCGCCGGCTCGGCGTGCACACACCCGAGGACCCCTACCCCGTCTGGGACGGCCCCGGTGGTCCGGTCACGGTCGCACCACTGTTCACTTTGTACGATTACTCGTGGCGCCCGGACGGAACGTCTACCAAGGACGAGGCGTTGGCTCTGGCGTACGACCGAGGTGTGGTGTGCACCGATGAGATCCTGCTGCACCCCGACCCGTACCCGAGCCGCGACGCCTGGTGCGAGGCGCGGATCGCGGAGACCGAGCGGCGGCTGTCTACACTGGATGCTGAACGCCCGGTGGTGTTCGTCAACCACTACCCGCTCGTGCGCGAGCCGACCCGGGTGTTGTATCACCCCGAGTTCGCGCAGTGGTGCGGCACCGACCGCACGGCCGACTGGCACCGCCGGCACCGCACCGCCGCCGTCGTCTACGGTCACCTGCACATCCCGCGCAGCACGCGGTACGACGGGGTGCGTTTCGAGGAGGTGTCGGTGGGATACCCGCGCGAGTGGCGCAAGCGGGGGAGCGCGCCGAACCGGCCACGCCAGATCCTGCCGGTCCCGGTGGCGGAGTCCTGACGATGCTGGAAGAGATCCTGCCGCCGGTGGTGGTGGCCGAGGAGGCGTTCGCGGACCCGCCAGGCGTGCCGCTGTTTCCCGAAGAGGCGGCGGCCGTCGCCAACGCAGTCGCCAAGCGGCGAGACGAGTTCACCACCGCGCGGTACTGCGCCCGTGCCGCGCTGCGCCGGCTCGGGGTCGCGCCCGCGCCGATCCTGCCCGGCGAGCGGGGCGCGCCAGGCTGGCCGGCCGGCATCGTCGGGAGCATGACGCACTGCCTCGGGTACCGGGCAGCCGCGCTGGCGCGCCGCCGAGACGTGGTGACGATCGGGATCGACGCCGAGCCGAACGAGCCGCTGCCGCACGGCGTACTCGACGCCGTTTCCATAGAAGCGGAGCGCGCGCTGCTCGCGCGCCTCGCCCTCGACGCGCCCCGCGTGCACTGGGACCGGTTGCTCTTCAGCGCCAAGGAGTCGGTGTACAAGGCGTGGTATCCGCTGACCGGGCGGTGGCTCGACTTCGCCGAGGCGGACGTGGTGATCGACCCGGCGGTGGCGGGGTTTACGGCGCGGCTGCTCGTGCCCGGGCCGGTGGTGGCGGGCCGGGAGCACCGCGAGTTCGTCGGCCGCTATCTCGTGCGCGGCGGCCTGGTGGTGACCGCGATCGCGGTGCCGGTCTAGCGAGCGCGCGCCGCCCCCAGCGCGGGCCAACATCGCAGCGACCAGAGCGACTGCGGCCTACAGGGCGGCTTCCGAGCGCGCGAGCGACCCGTGCGCATTGTACTCAGCCCTCGAGGTCGGCGGGGCGCATCCGGAAGACCTGGAGGCGCAGCCCGTAGTACTTCTCCGTCTCGCCGACCCAGTCCATGCCGATGTGGCGCGCGACCGCGCCGGCGCGGTCGTTCGCGGGCCGCGTGACGGCGAACACCTCGTCGAGCCCCTCGTCGAACGCCCACCGCGCGAGCCGCTGGCCGGCCTCCGCGGCGTATCCGTTGCCCCAGACGTCGCGGTGCAGGTGCCAGCCCATCTCAAGGTCGTCGCCGCCCGGCGGCAGCGGCAGCAGCACCGCGCCACCGATCACGCGGCCGTCGTCGCGGCGTTCGATCGCCCAGCGGCCGGCAGGCGGCACCAGCCGCTCGTCTTCGCCGATCCAGTGCTGGAGTACGAGGCGCATCGCGGCGAGGTCGGCGACCGCGTCCATGGCGGGACTCAGCCACTTGGCGATGCTCGTGTCGCCATAGACGGCAAGCGCCGCCTCGGCGTCGTCGAGCCGCCACGGCCGGAGGGTGAGCCGCTCCGTCGTCAATTCTTTCGCCACCAGGCCACTCTATGCCCGCGAGCTGCCAGTCACGCCCCGCTCGCGTCACAAGACCAGTGGCCGGCGTCACTCCGCCCAGCCGGCGGCGACCTCGCAGCGCTCCCGCCAGAGCGCGGCGGCGCCGGGCCCGGCCCGCGTGGCCCGGACGGCGACGTCGCGGCCTGTGGCACGATGCATTCACACATCGACAACCGTGGAGGTGTCGTGCGCGCTCTCCGTACCGTCGCGATGGTGGCGGCCACCGCGATCATCACCGTCGCGGCCGCGGCGCCGGTGTCGGCGGCCCATCGTCCCGCCGCGCCCGGGCGGCCCGTGAGTGTCGAGCCACTCCCCGACGACCTGCGGCTCTCTGGTGCCGGCGCCGCCTGGCGGTTGCGGTACACGTCCACGTCGTGGAGCGGCCGCACCACCGTCGTCAGCGGCACCCTCGCCGTACCGCCAGGGCGGCCGCCGCGTCATGGGTGGCCGGTGGTCAGCTTCGCGCCGGGCTTCGGTGGCACCCCGGACGCCTGCGCGCCCTCTGTGGCCGGCGTGCCGCCGTTCGCGCGGCCGTTCGGTGAGGCGCTGCTCGCGGCCGGCTACGCGGTCGCGGTCACCGACTACGAGGGCATCGGCACGCCGGGGGAGAGCTCGGTCGTGCACGGCCCCGCTGAGGCGTACGCGGTCATCGACATCGTGCGCGCCGCGCGCCGCCTCGCGCCGGTGAGCCGCGCGTGGGCCGCGGTCGGGTACTCCCTCGGCGGGCACGCGGCGTTGTGGGCCGGGCACCTGGCCACCGGGTACGCGCCGGAGCTGCGGCACAACGGCACCGTGGCGATCGCGGCGACGACGCAGTGGGCGGCGCAGTTCGCCGCGCCGCCGGCCCGCGACCCGGCGGCGCCGCTCAACCCGGTCGTCCCCTTCATGGGGCGCACGCTCGCGCTGACGCACCCGGGCCAGTTCCGGGCGGGGGACTGGTTCACGCCGGCCGGGATGGAGCTGGTCGACCTGGCCGGCCGGGTCTGCGTCGCGGAGATGGCCGCGGCCATCGCGGGCGTCACCAACGGCGACGCGCTCCGCGATCCGGCGGCCGCGGCGGACGCGTTCACCGCCCTGCTCGCGCCGCACGAGGTCCCCATTGGACGGTATAGGGAGCCGGTGCGGCTCGCGCACGGCACCGCCGACGCGCTGCCGGCGGTGCTCAGCGAGATCACCGCGGGTCTGCTCGCCGCGGCGGGCACGGACGTCGAGTACGCGCCGGTGCCGGGCGCCGACCACTTCACGGTGCTCGCCTTGGTGGCGCGGGCCACGGTGGCCTGGCTCGCCGAAATGTTCGCGAGCGTGCCAGGGTGGAAGCATGAGGATGCCGCCGCGGAGCCACGCTGACCTGCTCGAACGCCCCACCTTCGCAAACCTGGCCACCGTGCGCCCGGACGGTGCGCCGCAGGTAAACGTGATGTGGTTCGCCTGGGACGGCGAGCGCATCCGGATGACCCACAAGCGCACGCGCCAGAAGTTCCGCAACATCGCCCGCGACCCGCGGGTCGCGCTGTCCATACCGGACCCGGACGACCAGTACCGGTTTCTGGAGGTGCGCGGCGTCGTGGAGAGCATCGAGGACGACGACGAGAAGGCCTCGTTCTACCAGGCGCTGCAGGAGCGGTATGGCCGGGTATACCCCATTCACGACGCTTCCGATCGCGTGATCGTCACGATTCGGCCGGAATCCTACGTAGCCGTGGTGGATGGCACGGTACAGAAATAAACGTCTGTCACTATACTGATCGTCGCGTACCCGTTACGCGGTGCATGGGTCGGTGGCAGTCAAAGGGGAGTGCCGTGGCGACGTTTCAGGTGAAGGAGGTCGCGGCCGACGAGCTCATCGTCGAGGCGACCCGCGTGGTGACCGACGGTGCCAACATCTACTTCGAAGACTACGTCGACGGCGGCTGGCGCATCTCGCTGTCCGTGCCGGCCGAAAACGTGGAGCGGCTGCGCCGCTCCAACGACGACCGGCAGTGGATCACGATCCGCGCGCAGCCTGTCACGGAGTAGCGGCATCCATAGGGGTCACTAGGGGGATGCCGCGCGCCAACACCGGGATACCTTGTGCCGCAACGGTTTCCATCAACATCACGGAGGTGATGGCCCATGTCGACCAGCACTCCTCACACCGCGCCGCCCGCTGGCGCGGAGCCCGTCCGCCGCGCCTGGGCGCGGCCGGCCGTGCAGTGCCTGGACGTCCGCCCTGAGGTCACCGCGTACGCCGGCGGTGGCACCGGTCCGTGGCAGCGGCCGGAGCGCTGACCCGCGCCGAGTTCGCCGCGGCGCTTCGCGCCCAGTCGGCGTACTACTGGGACACGCACCCCTTCCACCTGCGCCTGCACGCCGGTGACTGCCGGCCGGACGAGGTGCGGGCGTGGGTGGCGAACCGCTGGTACTACCAGCGGCACCTGTCCCAGAAGAACGCTGCCATCGTGGCAAACTGTCCGCTGCCGGAGGTCCGCCGCCGCTGGGTGGAACGGATCCTCTTCCAGGACGGGCGAAGCGAAGGCGAGGGCGGGCTGGATGACTGGCTCGTCCTCGCCGAGGCGGTGGGACTCGCGCGGGCCGAAGTGGTCGACGAGCGGCACGTGCGCCCCGGCGTGCGGTTCGCGGTCGACGGGTACGTCAATTTCTGCCGCACCAAGCCGTGGGTCGAGGGCGCCGCGGCGGCCCTGACCGAGCTGTTCTCGCCCGACCTGATGTCGGCGCGGGTGCTGGCGTGGCGGCAACACTACGACTGGATCAAGCCGGACGGGTTCGCCTACTTCGAGGCGCGGGTGCCGGTGGTGCGCGAAGACAGCGAGTACACGCTGGACCTGGTGCTGACACACGCGGCGACCCGCGAGCTCCAGGACGCGGCGGTTGCGGCGCTGCGCTTCAAGTGCGACGTGCTGTGGTCCATGCTCGACGCCATCGAGCGAGCCGGGACGCCCAGTGAGTGAGCGAGGGAGTTGGCGCGGTGGCGCCTGGACTGAGCGACGCGCCGACGAAGTCGCGCGCGGCGCGAGGGAAGGCGTCGCCTTCAGCGCCGCACGACCGAGCGAACCATCAAACACGGTGAATAAACCAGGTCTGCGGCGCGGCGTCAGGCTGGCGTACGACCCGGTGCGGCGTGCCTCGGCGCTGCTGTATCCGGAAGGCGTGCTGCTGCTCAACGAGACCGCCGCCGCCGTGGTCGAGCGGTGCACGGGCGGCACGGTCGCCGAGATGACCGCCGCGCTCGCGGCCGAGTACGAGGGGGTGTCCGAGGCGGACGTGGCGGCGCTGCTGGCCGATCTGGCCGCCCGGCGCCTGATCACGTTCGACGGCGGCACCCCGGCCGCTGCCATCAAGGCCGCCGGCGGCGGGGAAGCCCGGCACCCCGTGCCGACCGGGATGCTCGCTGAGCTGACGTACCGGTGCCCGCTGCGCTGCGCGTACTGCTCGAACCCGATCGAGCTGGAGGCCTACCGCGCCGAGCTGTCCACCGCGGACTGGCTGCGCGTGCTCGGCGAGGCCCGCGACCTGGGCGTGCTCCAGGTGCACTTCTCCGGCGGCGAGCCGCTGCTGCGCCCCGACCTCACCGAGCTGATCGCCCGAGCCAGCGGGCTCGGCATGTACACCAACCTCATCACCAGCGGCATCCCGCTGACCGCCGAGCGGATGGCGGAGCTGGCCGGTGCCGGCCTGGACCACCTGCAACTGTCCATCCAGGACTCCGATCGCACGGCGGCGGACGCGATGGCCGGCATCCGGGCGCACGACCGCAAGCGGGCGGCCGCCGAACTGATCCGCGGCTCCGGTGTGGCGTTCACCGTCAACGCGGTGCTGCACGCCGGCAACCTCGACCGCCTCGAAACCATCGCCGAGCTGGGCGTGGAGCTCGGCGCCGAGCGGCTGGAGCTGGCCAACACGCAGTACTACGGCTGGGGCTGGCGCAACCGCGCGGCGCTCATGCCGGCGCCGGCCCAGGTGGAGGCCGCTGGCCGGGTCGCCGACGAGGTGCGCGCCCGGCACCCCGACATCGAGATCGTCTACGTGGCCGCCGATTATCACGACGACCGGCCCAAGCCCTGCATGAACGGCTGGGGTAGCCGGCAGTTCGTGGTCGCGCCCAACGGCGACGTGCTGCCGTGCCTTGCCGCCGGCCAGCTGCCCGATCTCGGCATCCGCGGCGTCACGACCGAGCCGCTCGGCGCGATCTGGTACGACTCGCCGGCGTTCAACCGGTTTCGCGGCACCGACTGGATGCCCGAGCCGTGCCAGAGCTGTGCCCTGCGCGAGGTCGACTTCGGAGGGTGCCGCTGCCAGGCGTATCAGGTCACCGGCGACGCGTCGCGCACCGATCCGGCGTGCGGGCTGTCCGCGGACCATGATCTGATGCATCGCGCGGTGAGTGCGCCACAGATGCTGGCCGTGCCCCGGCGGGCGCGGTGAAGGTCCGGGTCCTCGGCACCGCGGCCGGTGGCGGCCTTCCACAGTGGAACTGTGCCTGCGCTACCTGCGCGGCGGCGCGCCGCGCCGGGGTGGGGCGAGACCAGGACTGCCTGGCGGTGAGCGGCGACGGCCGCTCGTGGTACCTGCTGAATGCCTCACCCGACCTGCGCGGGCAGCTGGCAGCGGTGCCTGAGCTGGCGCCCGGGCCGGGCCGGCGCGAGACGCCGCTGCGCGGCGTGCTGCTGTGCACCGCGGAGCTGGACCACACGATCGGCCTGCTCAGCCTGCGCGAGGCGACGAGCCTTGCGGTGTACGCCACGGAGCCGGTGCTGGCCGCGCTGTCGACGGGCTTTCCGGTGCGCCAGATCCTGGCCCCGTATACGGACGTCACCTGGCACGAGGTGGTCCCGGGCGAGCCGGTGACGCTCCAGGGCGGACTGGCGGCGGAGGCGTTCGTGGTGGGCGCGAAACCGCCCCGGTACGCGGCGGCCGGCGGCACCGGCTGGGTGGTCGCCTACCGGATCCGCGACCGTGCCGGCGGCACGCTCGTCTACGCGCCGTGCCTGCCCGATGTGGACGACGCCTTCGCTGCCGCCGTGGAGGGCGCCGGCCTCGTGCTGCTCGACGGCACGTTCCTGCACGACGACGAGATGACCCGCGCGGCGGGCGGCGGCCGCACGGCGACCGCGATGGGGCACGTACCGGTCGAAAAGTCGCTGTCACTGCTGCCTCGCGAGTCGGGCACCCGCTACGTCTACACGCACCTCAACAACACCAATCCCCTAGCGATCGACGCGGACGGGTTGGATGTCGCCGAGGACGGGCAGGCCTTCGAGCTATAGGGGGCCGGTAGGGGTACCAGGTGTCCGCCGTAATTCCTACCTTTGGGGCGCAAGTCCACGCACGGGGTTCAGGGAGGGTACGCAGTGAGCGTCGACGGCACGTGGCAGATGGTGGTCGACAGCCCGATGGGTAAGCAGCAGGTCCAGCTCGACCTGAAGACCGAGGGCGACCAGTTGACCGGCACGGTGACCAACAAGTCGAACAACATGACCACCGACGTGGTCGACGGAAAGGTCGACGGCGACAACCTGACGTGGAAGGCGAAGATGGCGAAGTTCAACGTCACGCTCACCTTCAACACGACGGTCGCCGACGACACCATGACGGGCAAGGTCAAGGCCGGCATGTTCGGCAGCTTCAACGTCAACGGCACGCGCGACTGACCTGTGCCAGATGCGGGTCAGGGCCTTGCCGCTCGCCGGCTGCGCGGTAAATGCTTACCGCGTGGCCGACACCCGCACCCTGCTGCTGGACGCCGCTGCGGAGGAGTTCGCGCGGCACGGGCTCCCGGGGGCCCGCGTCCAGGCGATCGTCCAGCGCGCCGGCGTCAACGAACGCATGATCTACCACCACTTCGGCAGCAAGGAGGCGCTGTACGCGGCGGTCCTCCAGGCCCACCTCGCCGACCTCGCGGCCGCGTGGCGGCCGGCCATCGCGCGCGCGTCCAGCATGCCGCCGTACGAGGGGATGCGGCTCGCGCTGGCCGCGATGGTGACCGAGCTGTGGCGCCGGCCGCTGACCGTGGGCCTGTGGCTGCACGAGGCGATGGCGGGCTGGGGCGCCCTGCCGGTGCCGGCCGCCGAGGCCCTGCCCGCCCCGCTGCGCGAGCTGTACGAGCGGGGGCAGCGGGAGGGCCGCTTCCGCGGCGACTGCTCCTTCGAGATCGCGTACGTCACCGCGCTGGGCGCCGTGATGTCGCTGGTCATCGGCGCGCCCCGGCTGGCGGGCGTGCTCACGGACCGGCTCGACGACGGTGACGGGGCGGCGCTGCGTGACCAGGTGGTGAGCCAGCTCCTGGACGGGATGACCGGTCCCGTCGCACCCCAGTAGAAGGGTCGACCCCCATGACGCCAGCAGCCGATGGCGCCCGCAGTACATATTTACCGCAAGACGATCGGCTCACGCCCGACCTGCTCAAGCTCGCCGCCCTGATCATGCTGGGCACGCTCGCGGTCCAGCTCGACGTGACGATGGTGAACGTCGCGATCCACGCGTTCCAGGAGTCGTTCGGCGCCAGCGTCTCGACGATCCAATGGGTCAGCGCGGGATACGCGCTCGCGCTGTCGATGATGATCCCGCTGACCGGCTGGGTGCTCGACCGGTTCGGCGCCAAGCGGATGTGGCTGCTGTCGATCGCGCTCTTCCTGGCCGGCTCGGTGCTGTGCGGCGCGGCCTGGTCGGTGGAGAGCCTGATCGCGTTCCGGGTGGTCCAGGGCCTCGGCGGCGGCCTGCTGCTGCCGATCGGGCAGGCCATCCTCATGCGGGAGGCCGGCGAGCGCCGCCGCGGGCGGCTGATGGCGGCGATCGGCGTGCCGGCCCTGCTCGGCCCGGTGGCCGGTCCCGTCGTGGGCGGGCTGATCGTCAACGATCTCGGCTGGCGCTGGATCTTCTTCGTCAACGTGCCGGTCTGCGTGCTCGCCTTCGCGCTATCGGTGTGGATCATGCCGGATCCCCGGCCGGCTGGCGGGGACCGGCTCGACCTGCTGGGGCTCGCGCTGATCTCGCCCGGCCTCGCCGCGACCGTGTACGGGCTGTCCCGCGCCGGCGACGCCGGCGGCTTCGGGTCGCCATGGGTGCTGCTGCCACTGGCCGGCGGGGTGGCGTTGCTGGTGGCGTTCGGCGCGCACGCGCTGCGCGTGCGGGCGCCACTGATCGACGTGCGGCTGTTCCGGTCGCGCGCCTTCGCCGCGTCGTCCGCCGTGGTCTTCCTGATCGGCATCGCCTCGCTCGGGTCGATGCTCCTGCTGCCGCTGTACTTCCAGCAGGTGCGCGGCGAGGATCCCCTGCACGCTGGGCTGCTGGTCGCGCCGCAAGGGGTGGGTCTAGGGGTGGCGCTGGTGGTGGCCGGAATGCTCGCCGACCGGCACAGCCCGCGGCCGATCGTGCTGGTCGGGGTGCTGCTCACGGTGCTCGGCACGCTGGCGTACGCGACGGTCGGGCCGGACACCAGCGTGCTGCTGCTGGCGGGGGCGCTCGTACTCAGCGGCGCCGGGCTGGGCGCCGCGCTGATCCCGGTGATGGCGGCGGCGTTGCGAGGCCTTCGCGACGAGGCGATCCCGCGCGCCACCAGCGCGGTGCGGATATTCCAGCAGCTCGGCGGCTCGTTCGGGGCCGCGGTGCTCGCCGTCGTGCTCCAGCGCCAACTCGTCGAGCGGGTCGCGGCCGCGCCGGGCGGCCAGCCCTCCACGGCCGCGCTGTCCGGCGCCTTCGGCCACGCGTTCTGGTGGGCCCTGGGGTTCGCCGCACTGGCCGCGCTGCCTGCGCTTTTTCTCCCGGGTACGCCGCCGCCGGTCGACCAGTCGCATTGATACACGACGTTGAAGTGTCAATTGTAGAACACGCGACTCGCACGCCGCCGACGTATTAGCCGGCGTCGTGTGATGCGTATTACCCACTATTTTTAAAGCGCATGTTCGCGCAGGTCAGGAGTCTTCTAGGCATCGGCCTCCTCGGTAATTCGGGAAGTGGTGAATAGGGGTTGTACCCCGCATTCGCCGTCGTTAGATTTCGACGCGACGGAATCGGTGTGCCGTCGCTGTCCTGGCATGGGGGGAGAAAAGTGAGGTTCGAGATTCTGGGACCACTGCGGGTGGTCGACGCCACGGGGGAGTCCTCGTCGGTCAGCGCCCGCAAGATAGAGGTGCTTCTGGCGGTGCTGCTCGTCCGCTCCGGACAGGTGGTGCCGACCGAGCAGCTGATCGCGGAGATCTGGGGAGAGAGCGCGCCGCGCCGGGCAATCGCCGGCCTGCACGTCTACATCTCCAACCTGCGCAAGTTTCTCAACCGGCCCGGCCAACACTGCCGGATCGTGACCCGCCCGCCCGGCTACCTGCTCGACATGGGCGGCGACGAGCTCGACCTGCACGCCTTCCAGCGGATGGTCTTCCAGGGCCGGTCGCACGCCCGCGGGCACCGGCACGAGGAGGCCGTGGAGGCGTTCGAGTCGGCGCTCGACCTGTGGCGCGGCACGGTGCTCGGCGACCTGCGCGACGGGCTGATCATCAGCGGGTTCGCGCGCTGGCTGGAGGAGGCCCGGCTGGAGTGCATCGAGCTGTTCGTCGAGTCGAAGCTGGCGCTCGACCGGCACCGCGAGATGGTGGGGTACCTGTACTCGCTGATCACCGAGTATCCGCTGCGGGAGGCGTTCTACCGGCAGCTGATGCTCGCGCTGTACCGATCGGACCGGCAGGCCGACGCCCTGCACGTGTACCAGGTGGCGTGGGAGCGGCTCAACGACGAGGTGGGGCTGCAACCATGCCGGGCGCTGCGTGACCTGCAGCGGGCGATCCTGATGACCGACGACCGGCTGGACGCCCGCGCGGCGGTGTGAGCCGGCCGCAGGGCAGCCGGAAGCCCGGGACGCCGCGCCACGGGGGCAGTGCGGGTGCGGCGTCCCGGGCTTTGTGGGTCCGGCTGTGCCGAACAGGGCCACGGCCAGCTACCTGTTGGCGAGCTGGTCCTGGCCCTCCGACGGGGCGGGAGCCGTCTCGCCGGCGGGCTGGGGGGCAGCCAGGTTCCGGCGCAGCTTCTCACCCTCGACGTCCACATTGGGCAGGATCTTGTCGAGCCACTTGGGCAGCCACCACGCGGCCCGGCCCATCAGCGCCATCGCGGCCGGCACGATCGTGGTACGCACCACGAACGCGTCGAACACGACCGACACCGCGAGCGCGAACCCGACCTGACGCACCAGCGACTCCGGCGCCATCATGAAGCCGAAGAAGACGCTGATCATGATGACGGCCGCGGCGGTGACCACCTGGGCGCCGCGGCTGTATCCGGTGACCACCGCGTCGACCGGGGTGGCGCCGTGCACGTACTCCTCGCGCATCCGGCTAACCAGGAAGATCTGGTAGTCCATCGCGAGGCCGAACACCACGCCGATCAGGAAGATCGGCAGCAGGCTGATGATCGGACCGGTCTCGTCGACGCCGAACACGCCGCCCAGCCAGCCCCACTGGAACACCGCGACCACCGCGCCGAACGTCGCCGCCGCCACCGACAGCAGGAAGCCGATCGTCGCGGTGAGCGGGATCAGGATCGACCGGAACACCAGCATCAACAGGATGAACGCGAGCCCGACGATGACCGCCAGATACGGCACCAGGGCGTCCTGGATGCGGTGCGACACGTCGATGTCGACCGCGGTCTGCCCGGTCACCGTCACCGCCGCGCCGGTCGCCTCGCGCAGCCCGGCCGCCTCGTCACGGATCGCCCCGACCAGCTTCTCGGTCGACGGGGCGTTCGGCCCCTCGCCGGGTACGACGCTCAGCAGCGCGGTGTCGCCGGCCGCGTTGAACACCGGCGGGTTCACCGCGACCACGTCCGGCAGCCCGCGTACCGTGTCCGCCACCCGCTGCGCCGCGCCCTGCCGGTCGGCGGCGCCGGCCGCGTCGACGACGACCGTGAGCGGCCCGTTGAAGCCCGGCCCGAAGCCCTCGCTGATGATGTCGTAGGAGGCACGCTGCGTGGTGCCGGTGGCGGCCGTGCTGTCGTCGGGCAGGCCCAGCCGAAGGTCGTGGGACGGGATCGCGACCACGCCGAGCCCAACGACCGCGAGCAGCAGGATCGGCACCGGCCGGCGGGTCACCCACCGCGCCCAGCGCTGGCCCGTCGGGTGCTGCTCACCCTGCGCGGCGAGCTCGGCCGCCGGTAGCTTGCGCTGCTTGCGCCGGAACACCTTGCGCCCCGCGAAGCCCAGCATCGCCGGCAGGAGCGTCAGCGCGATCACGACGGCGACGGCGACGGTGCCCGCGGCGGCGAGCCCGATCTGGGTCAGGATCGGAATGCCCACGACCGACATGCCGGCCAGCGCCACCACGACGGTGAGCCCGGCGAAGACCACGGCCGACCCGGCGGTGCCGACCGCGCGGCCGGCCGCCTCCTCACCGTCGCCTTCGAGAGCCGCGTACTCGTGCCGGTACCGGAACACGATGAACAGGGCGTAGTCGATGGCGACCGCGAGGCCCAGCATCAGCGCGAGCGTCGGCGTGCTGGAGCTGATGTCGACGAAGCCGCTGACGATCGTGACTCCGCAGATGCCGATGCCGATGCCGACGATCGCGGTCAGCAGCGGCAGCCCGGCCGCGATCAGCGAACCGAACGTCACGATCAGCACGATCGCCGCCACCAGGATGCCGATCACCTCGGCGGCGCCCTGCTCGCCCTGCTGCGCCACCGCGTTGCCGCCGTACTCGACGGTGAGGCCGGCGTCCCGGCCCGGCTCGGCGGTGGCGAGCAGGGCATCCTTGTCGTCCGCGGTCAGGTCCAGCGCGGCAACGCCGTACGTGACCTGGGCGAACGCCACCCGGCTGTCCGGCGAGACGGTGCCCGCCTCGAACGGATCGGCGACGCTCGCAACCTCGGGAGCCGACCGCAGCCCGGCCACCACGGACTCGACAGCGGTGCGGTTCGCCGGGTCGGTGAGCTGCTCGCCCTCCGGCGCGGCGAACACCACCCGAGCCGTCGCGCCGTTCGCGGACGCCTCGGGGAACCGCTGCTCCAGCATGTCGATCGCCTTCTGCGCCTCCGTGCCGGGGATGCTGAAGGCGTCCGCCGGCGGGCCGGCCAGGGTGGCGGCGCCGGCCGCGAAGCCGACGAACAGCACCATCCACAGCACGGCGACGAGACGCCGCCGGCGGAACGAGAACCGGCCGAGCCGGTAGAGGTACGTGGCCACGATCTGCTCCAGTCGAGGTCGACACAGGGGTGCCTTGGGCACAATCCTTTCGACCGGGACGGTGCGGACGCGTCTGCCCGACGCAGACAATCCGCCGTACGGCAGGCGTGGTAGCGGCGTACGGCGGCGGCAGTACGGGGTCTAGGGGGTCGGGTCGCCGATGCGGACCAGGCCGGTCTGGTACGCGATCACGACGAGCTGCGCGCGGTCGCGCACGCCGAGCTTGAGCATCGCCCGGTTGACGTGCGTCTTCGCGGTCAGCGGCGACACGTACAGGCGCTCGGCGATGTCGTCGTTGGACAGTCCGGCCGCGACCAGGGCGACCACCTCGCGTTCCCGGTCGGTGAGCACCTGGAGCTTCTCCGGCGACGCCTGTGGGCCGTACTCCGGTTGGGCCAGGAAGCGCGCGATCAGCCCCTTGGTGGCCTTCGGCGACAGCAGCGCCTCGCCGCGCGCCACCACGCGGATGGCGTCGAGCAGGTCGCCCGGCTCGACACCCTTGCTGATGAAGCCGCTCGCGCCCGCCCGCAGCGCCTGGAAGACGTACTCGTCGATCTCGAACGTGGTCAGGATGAGCACGCGGACCGCGGACAGCGCGGGGTCGGCGGTGATCTCCCGCGTGGCGGCGAGGCCGTCCATGTCGGGCATGCGGATGTCCATCAGCACCACGTCCGGCGCGCTGCCGCGGACCAGGTCGACCACTTCGCGGCCGGTGCTCGCCTCGCCCACCACCGTGAGGTCGTCGGCCGAGTCCACCAGCACCCGGAAGCCGGCGCGGATGAGTGCCTGGTCGTCAGCCAGCACGATCCGGATCGTCATCGGTCTCCCTCGACAGCCGCAGGACGGCCCGTACGCGGAACCCACCGTCGGGCTCCGGGCCGGCGCTGAGCTGGCCACCGACCGAGGCGACCCGCTCCTGCATGCCCAGGATGCCCAGCCCCGTGCGGCCCTCGCCGGTCGTGGTTGGCGCGGACGCCGGTGTCCCGTTGCGCACGTTGTGGACCTCGATGGACAGCTCTGCCGGATTGTAGGCGATGCTGACCTGCGCGCCCGCGCCGTTGCCGTGCCGGTGCACGTTCGTGAGCGACTCCTGCACCACCCGGTACGCGGCCAGGTCGACCGCGGCCGGCAGCGGCCGCGGCTTCCCGGCCAGCGACCGCTGCACCGTCAGGCCGGTCGCGGTGAACGAGTCGATCAGGCTGTCGAGGCGCGACAGCGACGGCGCCGGCTCGGTGGGCGCGGCCGGGTCGCCGGGCTGGCGCAGCACGCCGAGCAGCACGCCCAGCTCGTCGAGCACGGTGCGGCTGGCCTGCCGGATGTGCGCCAGCGCCCGCTGCGCCGACTCGGGTTGCTCGCGCAGCATGTGCGAGGCCACCCCGGCCTGCACGTTGATGACCGCGATGTGGTGTGCCACGACGTCGTGCAGGTCGCGGGCCACCCGCAGGCGCTCCTCGGCGACCCGGCGGCGGGCTTCTTCCTCGCGGGTGCGCTCGGCGCGCAGCGCCCGGTCCTTGACCGCGCTGACGTTTTCGCGCCAGGCGCGCACCGCGTATCCGATCGCGCCGCCCAGCGCCGTCCAGGCCAGCAGGCCGGTGTAGTGCGGGGTCGGCCAGTCGCCGTCGAGCGCGGCCGCGCCTGCGGTCAGCAGCAGCGCGGCGGCCGGCACCGCGACCAGCGCGGCCTTGCGGCCCGCGTGCGCGCCCACCGTGTACGCCGCCACGGGCACCGCGATCCAGAACGGGCTGAGCTTGCCGGCCGCCGCGACGTAGCCCAGCGATCCCGCGACGGTGGCGGCTAGCACGGGCACCGGCCAGCGGCGGCGCACGGCGAGGGCCAGGCAGGTCAACGCGGCGAGCGTGACGCCGGTCGTGGACAGGTCGCCGTAGGCGTCCTCGGCCAGGACGAACGGCTGCGCCAGCGACGCGGCGAACAGCACGGCCGGCGCGGCGGCGTCGGCGGCGTACCGCCGGACGAGAGCCAACATGCCGCCTACGGTAGGCCCGCCGGGCCCGCCGGACGTCCTCCACCGGCGGTAGTTCCCCACTACTGCTCGCGCTGTACTAGATGTCACGTGCGCGCAGCGTCCACAGGGCGGCCGCCAGGGTGGCGGCCACCGCCGCGACCAGGAGGGCGAAGCCGGCCCAGGGGGAAAGGGCGCCCGCGTCCGGTGCCACGTGGGTGATGCGTTCGCCGGCCACGATCGGCCAGTACTTGTCGAACGCGTCGTAGGCGGCCTCGGGCAGCATCTGCGCGAGCACGCGCACCAGCAAGATCACGGTGACCAGGCACCCGATCGCGCCCGCCGTGGAGCGGCAGAGGGTGCCCAGCGCCAGCCCCAGCAGACCGATCGCCGTCAGGTACAGCCCGCAGCCGACCAGCGCCCGCAGGACGCCGGGATCGCCGAGGCTCGCGTGTGGCACGCCGCCCGCCGCGAGCATCGCCTGCCCCGGCAGGAAGGCGCCGAAGGCGACCAGGAGCCCGGTGCCGAACGCCACCGGCGCGAACACGGCGGCCTTCGCGGCCAGCAGCCGGCCCCGACGCGGCACCGCCAGCGCGCTCGGCCCGATCATTCCGGTCGCGTACTCGGAGGTGATCGCGAGCACGCCCAGTACCGAGATCACCAGTTGCGCGGTGAGCAGGCCGTTGAGGCTGGCCTCGGTCGGGTCGAAGGCGGCCTGGTCGGCCGGCTCGGACGAACCGTAGAAGCCGACGTGCGCCTGGCTGGACATCAGCCCCACGCCCACGCCGACGGCCAGCGTGCCCAGCACCGCGTACCAGGTGGAGCGCAGGCTGTGCAGCTTCGTCCACTCGGAGCTCAGCACGTCGCTCATGCCGCCGCCCCGTACTCGACGGTGTCGCGGGTCAGGTCCATGAACGCGTCCTCCAGGGAGCTGCGGTGGGGAGTCAGCTCGGAGAGCACCACGTGCTCGGCCAGCGCCAGCTTGCCGATCTCGGTGCCGCTCAGACCGGTCACGATCAGCGCGTCGCCGTCCTCCGTGGCGACGGCGGCGCCCGCGGCGTGCAGGACGGCTGTCAGCTCGTCGGGGCGGTCGGCCCGCACCAGTATCGACTCGGCGCAGTGCCGGGCCACGAAATCGTCCACTGTGGTGTCGGCGATGAGCCGGCCGCGCCCGATCACGACGAGGCGCTCGGCGACCAGCGCCATCTCGCTCATCAGGTGGCTGGAGACCAGTACCGTGCGCCCCTCGCCGGCCATGCCGCGCATGAGCCCCCGGATCCACCGGATGCCTTCGGGGTCGAGCCCGTTCAACGGCTCGTCGAAGATGAGCACCGGCGGGTCGCCCAGCAGCGCCACCGCGATGCCGAGGCGCTGTGACATGCCGAGCGAGAACGTGCCCACCCGAGACCTCGCCACCGAGGTGAGGCCGACCAGGTCGAGCACCTCGGCCACCCGCTCGCGGCCCAGTCCCGCCGCCTGCGCCAGGCATAGCAGGTGGTGGTGCGCGGTGCGGGCGCCGTGCGCGGCCCGGGCGTCCAGCAGCGCGCCGACCGTCCGCGTCGGGCGGACGATGTCGGCGTACCGGCGGCCGCCGATAGTCGCCGAGCCCGACGTGGGCGCGGCGAGGCCGAGCAGGACGCGCATCGTGGTGGTCTTGCCGGCACCGTTCGGCCCGAGAAAGCCGGTCACCACGCCCGGCTGGACGGTGAAGCTGAGCCCGTCGACCGCCGCCTTCGTCCCGAAGCGCTTGGTCAGGCCGTCTACCTCGATCACGTCTTCCATCCTGGCGAGCGCGGCACGCCTGTGCGTACGACGTACGTGGTGTCTTGCCGGTACCGCACCGGCGGTATCCCGCCGGTGCGGTGGCCACCGGTCTCAGGCGGGTGCGCCCGCCCGCGCGGGCGCGCCGAACCAGGCGCGCAGCGCGTTGCCCAGGCCCGCCTGCTCGGCACGCTCCACGCGGTCGCCGGCCGCCCACGCCACCCGGCCGTCCGGTCGTAGCAGCAGCGCGCACGCACCGATGCGCGGCTCCGGCTCGGCGCGCACCACGTCGACCCGGCCGGCCCAGCCGTCGAGCCGTTCGTCGAGACCGTTCCGGCCGGTGAAGTCCAGCAGCACGCCCCGGCCGGTCCGGAGCACCTGGGCGGTGCTGCTCGGCCCGTCCGCGGTGTTCAGCGGCACCGCCGGCAGCCGGCGGCCCAGCAGTGCGTGCGCGTCGTCGCCGCTCGGCTGCCCGGCCATCCGGTACCGCACGTCGAGGCCGCCGGCCATCCGCACCAGGTAGTCGTTGACGTCCGGGAAGCGCAGCAACTCGCTGAACACGTCGCGCAGTGGCGCAACCCGCGACATCGGGTGCATCAGGGCCACCTGCGCGCGGGTGGTGAGGCAGGCGCGCTCGCCCACCGGGTGCCGCTCGGCGTGGTACGTGTCGAGCAGATCCGGCGCCGCCCACCCGCCGACCGCGGCGGCCAGCTTCCAGCCCAGGTTCACGGCGTCCTCGATGCCGGTGCTCATGGCCTGGCCGCCGAGCGGGAAGTGCACGTGCGCGGCGTCGCCCGCCACGAACACCCGACCCTCCCGGTACCGGTCGGCCTGCCGGGTGGCGTTGTGCCACCGTGCCAGCCAGATCGGGGCGCCGGGCACCGGGTCGGCGCCGGTGAGACGGCGTACGCTCTCGCGCAGCTCGTCCACCGTCACCGGGGCGTCCGGGTCCGGCGGCGCGGCGTCGAACTCGCCCGTCGCGATGCGCACCCCGCCAGGGCCGAAGGGCGACACCGTGTACACGCCGGCCGGGCACTGGTGGGCTCCAATGTGGCCGATCACCTCGTCGGTCAGCTCGGTCGCCAGGTCGCCGACGATGCCGTAGAACGGCTCGTCGGTGCCGGGGAACTCGATGCCCGCGAGCTGCCGCACCGCGCTGCGGGCGCCGTCGCAGCCGACCAGGTAGGCGCAGCGCAGGTCGCGCTCGGTGCCGCCGGAGCGGACCCGCACCGTGACGCCGTCGGCGTCCTGTGCCAGGCCGACCACCTCGTGGCCGCGCAGCACGCGGGCGCCCAGCGCGCCGGCCCGCTCCTCAAGCCACCTTTCGAGATGCGCCTGCGGCAGCACGTGGGTGTACTCGTGCGGCTCGGACAGCTCGGTCGGCTCCAGGAACAGGTGCGCGAAGTGTGCCTGCGGCCACTCCAGGCTCTCGTCGCGCAGCGGGTCCATGAGGCCGCGCTGGTCGAGCAGCTCGACCACCGTCGAGTTGATCGCCATGCCGGGCGCCTGTCCACTGTGCTCGGGCAGCCGCTCCAGTACCACCGGCCGGGCGCCGGCGAGTGCCAGCTCGCAGGCGAGCATCAGGCCGGTGGGGCCGGCGCCCACGACGACGACGGTCTCGGCGTTCGCCGCGCCTTCCGTACCCGCCGTCATGCCGCGCTCCGCTCGATGCCCGCGTCGTCCGCCGCCGTGAAGGCCTCGGCGAGGTCGTCGACGGTCTCCAGGTACACCACCGGGAACGGCAGCTTCAGCACGCCCGCCGGCGGCACGCCGGAACCGAGCGCGAACGCGAGCTTCGTGCCGTTGCGCCACATCTCCTCGTACAGGTAGGCGAGGCTGACCGGCTCGGCCGGGTTGCGGCTGAACATCTGCCGCACCGCCTCGCCCGTCGTGATGGTCTCGGGCGCGAGGCTGTTGACGACCGGGATCCGCGGATCGGCGAACGTGGCCGCCGCGACGTGCGGCTCCAGGAAGTCGCTCGCGTGCTTCCACAGCGGCGAGTGCGCCGCGAACGGGCGGTTGGGCAGCGGCGTCACCACGCACCCGGTCGGCACGTCGGCCGCGGCCTTGGCGATCGCATCCTGGTAGCCGGCGATGACCGTGATCCGGGACTCGCCATCGTTCGTCGGTCCGAAGTGGATGGCCGGGTACACGCCGTCGATGCCCGCCAGGTAGGCCGCCGGGTCGGCGTCGACCGGCATCGACATCAGCGCCAGTCCCTCCTCCGGGTCGCCGGGGCCCGGGTACCGGATGTCACGCTTGGTCGACAGGATGCCGAACAGCTCCCGCCGGCGAAGCGAGCCCGACATCACGGCGGCTGTCAGCGCCCCGAGGCTGAGCCCGCCCACCATCGCCGGGCGGATGCCGTGCTCGGCGAGCACGTCGTGGAGCGCCAGCTGGAGCGCGCCCTGCCGGATCTCGCCGAGGCACCAGCGCAGCGCCAGCTCGTCGGGCAGCTCCTCCCGGGTGATCTGCTCGACGGTGAAGCCGGTCGCGTCGGTCACCTCCTCGTAGAGGGCACGCACCGTCGGATACTGCTCGTACAGGTCCAGCCCCGTGCTTGGACCGTCGATGAAGCCGCCGCCGAGAATGTAGGCCAGCGCCATCATGAACCCCTTCCTATGTGGATCGTTGTTTCCGTGGTCACGCGAACAGGTCCGAGCGCAGGTACTGGGCAAGTGCTGCCGGGGTCGGATGGTCGTACACCGCCACCGGCGGCACCACCACCCCGAGGGCGCGGAGCCGGTTGCCCAGCTCCAGGGCCGTGAACGAGGAGAAGCCCATCTCCAGGAAGCTGCCGTCGGCGTCGATCTGTGCCGGAGACGGGTAACCGAGCACCGCCGCGGCGTGCGTGCGCACCAGGTCGAGCAGAGCCTGCACCTGGTCGGGCTCGGGCAGGGCGGCGAGCCGCTCGCGGAGCGCCGCGATGGCCTCGACATCGTCGACCTGTGCGGCTTCCGCCGTGGCGGCCTGCGCCGCGTCGGGCACGGTCTGGAACAGCCGCCGGGCGCCGGAGTGGGGGGTGCTGGCCAGCAGCCGCGCCCAGTCGGCCTCGAAGACCGCCAGTGGCGCGCCGTCCGGTGTGGACGCCTGCTCCAGTACGCCGATGGCGAGCCGCGGCACCACCGGGCGCAGGCCGTGGCCGGTCAGCTCGTCGCCGTCCGGCCCCCACGCGACGACGGTGGCCGGCTGGCCCGCCGCCCGGCGCCGCGCGGCGAACGCCTCGATGTACGCCTGCGCCGGAGCCGGGCCGCCGTGCCCGGGTACGCCGAGCGTGCCGGCCACGTCACCGAACACCACGAACGCCGCGAGGTCGCCGGTCAGCTCGTCGAGGTTGGCCAGGGCCACGGTGGTGGCGGCCAGGGCGGCGTCGGCGTGATCCAGCGTGGTCGGGCCCGCCGTTGCCAGGTGCACGACGGCGTCCGGTGGCTCCGCCTCGACGAGGGCCGCGAGCGCGTCCCGGTCGGTGGCGTCGCACTCGCGCACCGTCGCGCCGTGCTGGGCCAGCCAGCGGACGGCGTGCCGGCCTAGTGGGGTGGTGCCGCCGCTGACGAGCACCGTGCCGCGTGGACGCCAGCCGGCGCCGGAGTCGGCCGCTGGTACGAGCCGCCGGACGAACGCGCCGCCCGCGCGCACCGCGACCTCCGCCTCACCGCCACTCGCGAGGGCGCGCGCCAGGTGGTCGGCGGCGCGGCTGTCCAGGTTGGACGGAAGATCGATCAGGCCACCCCAGCGGTCCGGGTACTCGGCCGCGAGCGCGCGACCCAGACCCCAGGCGGCCGCCTGGCCCAGCGCGGCCGGTGGATCACCGTCGCCGGTCGACACGGCGCCGCGGGTGGCCGCCCATATGGGAGCCCGCACCTGCGTGACCAGCGCCAGCGTTGCCTTCAGGGTGGCTGTCTGGTCCTCGTCCAGGGCGAGCAACGACAGCACGCCGGCGACGTCCCCACCTGCTGCGACCTCGCCGGTTACCGGTACCACGTTGGCGCCGGCCGCGGTCATGGCCGCCGCCACCGCCGCCACCCATGGGTCGCCGGCGAGTGCCGCCGGTACGGGCAGCAGCCAGGTGCCGGACAGGCCGGTCCCGGGCGGTTCCGCGACCGGCTGCCACCGCAGCCGGTACCGCCAGCGGCGCTGGCGCCGCCACGCGGACAGCGCCGGCAGCAGTTCGCGCAGCGCCTCGCGTTGGCCGTCGTCGGCGCCGAGGGTCGCGGTGACACCGACCAGGTCCTCCCGCTCGACGGCGGCCCAGAAGGGCTCGTCCGGGTCACCGGCCGCCGTGATGGTAGCGGGCAGGTCGAGCCAGTACCGCTCGCGCTGGAACGGGTACGTCGGCAGCGGAATCCGACGGGCCTCCATGCCCGTGAACGCCGGTCGCCAGTCCACGCGGACACCCCGCACGTGTGCCTGTGCCAGGCCGGCGAGCAGCGCCTCCGGCTCCTCACGGTCCCGCCGCAGCAGGGGGGCCAGGGCGGCCGGAGCGTCGTGTGCTGAGAGGCACTCCTGCGCCATCGCGGTGAGTACCGCGTCCGGGCCCAGTTCCAGGTAGGTGGTGACGCCTTCGGCGTGCAGCCGGTCGACGCCGTCGCGGAACCGCACCGCCTGCCGCACGTGCCGCACCCAGTACTCCGGCGTGGCCACCTCGCCGGTGACGTCGCCGGTCAGGTTGGACACGACCGGGATGGCCGGGGGCGCGTAGGCCAGCGAGGCGGCGACCTTCCGGAAGTCTTCCAGCATCCCGTCCATCTGCGGGGAGTGGAACGCGTGGCTGACGGTGAGCCGCTTGACGCGCCGGCTCTGGGCTCGCCAGATCCGTTCGAGGTCGGCCACCGCTTCTTCGTCGCCGGAGATGACCACGGAGTGTGGCCCGTTGACCGCCGCGATGCCGACGCGCTCGCGCCGCTCGTCGACCAGCGGCGCCACGTCGTCCTCCCGGGCCCGGACCGCGAGCATGGCACCCCCGGTGGGCAGTTCCTGCATCAGCTCGGCGCGTGCGGTGACGAGCGTGGCGGCGTCGGGCAGGGAGAGGACGCCGGCGAGGTGGGCGGCGGTGATTTCGCCGATGGAGTGGCCCAGTAGGTAGTCGGGTGTGACTCCGAATGATGTCAGCAGCTTGTAGAGCGCGGTTTGGAGTGCGAACAGGGCGGGTTGGGTGTATCGGGTTTGGTGTAGCCGGTCGTCGTTGGGGGCGAACATGATGTCGCGTAGTTCGGTGGGGAGCCCGGCGGCGATGGTCTCGTCGAGTGCTTCGGCGAAGACCGGGTAGGTGTCGTAGAGGGTGCTGCCCATGCCGTGGCGTTGGCTGCCCTGCCCGGTGAACAGGTACGCGAGCCGCCCCGGCGTGGTGCGGCCCGCGACGGCGTTCGTGGCCGGCTCGCCGCCTGCGATCGCGGCCAGGCCGGCCCGCGCCCGCACCGCGTCGGCGGCGACCACGACCGCGCGGTGCTCGAACACGCTCCGCGTCGTCGCGAGCGACCACGCCGCGTCGGCCAGGTCGGCGCTACCGTCCACGAGCGACACCAGCTTGCCGGCCTGCGCGCGCAGCGCGGCCTCCGTGCGCGCCGACACCACCAGCGGTACCGTTCCCGTGCTCCGCTCCGGCCGGGACGTCTCGCTGGCCTCTGGCGCCTCCTCGACGATGACGTGGGCGTTGGTGCCGCTGATGCCGAACGAGGAGACGCCGGCCCGGCGCGGATGCCCGTTGCGTTCCCACGGCTGCGCCGAGGTCAGCAGCGAGACGGCACCCGACGACCAGTCCACGTGGGGCGACGGCGCGTCGACGTGCAGCGTTTGGGGCAGCAGGTTGTGCCGCAGGGCCATGACCATCTTGATGATGCCGGCGACGCCGGCCGCGGCCTGCGTGTGGCCGATGTTCGACTTTATCGAGCCGAGCCACAGTGGACGGTCGCGCTCCTGGCCGTACGTCGCGAGAAGTGCCTGCGCCTCGATGGGGTCGCCCAGCGTGGTACCGGTGCCGTGCCCCTCCACCGCGTCGACGTCGGCCGGGGACAGGCGCGCGTTCGCGAGCGCCTGGCGCACCATCCGTTCCTGTGACGGGCCGTTCGGGGCGGTGAGGCCGTTGCTGGCACCGTCCTGGTTGACCGCCGAGCCGCGCACGACGGCGAGCACGGGGTGGCCGTGACGCTGGGCGTCGGAGAGCCGTTCCAGCAACAGCAGGCCGACGCCCTCGGACCACCCGGCACCGTCGGCCGCCGCCGCGAACGACTTGCACCGCCCGTCGGGCGCGAGCCCGCGCTGCCGGCTGAACTCCACGAAGGTGCCCGGGGTCGCCATTACCGCCACGCCGCCGGCCAGCGCGAGCTCGCACTCACCCTGCCGCAGCGCCTGCGCGGCCAGGTGCACCGCCACCAGCGACGACGAGCACGCGGTGTCGACGGTCAGCGTCGGACCCTCCAGGCCCAGGATGTATGCCAGGCGGCCCGAGGCGATGCTGCCCGCGCTGCCGTTGCCGAGGATGCCCTCGAACCCGTCCGGCACCTGGTGCATCAGGCGCGACGCGTAGTCGCTGTACATCACGCCCGCGAAGACACCGGTGCGACTGCCGCGCAGCGACGCCGGGTCGAGGCCGGCCCGCTCGACGACCTCCCACGAGGTCTCCAGCAACAGCCGTTGCTGCGGGTCGATGGCGAGCGCCTCGCGGGGGCTGATGCCGAAGAACGCGGCGTCGAACCGGTCCGCGTCGTACAGGAAGCCACCCTCCCGCGCGTACGTCGTGCCCACGCGGTCCGGGTCGGGGTCGTACAGCCGGTCGATCGGCCAGCCGCGATCGACCGGGAACCCGGATATCGCGTCGGTGCCAGCGGCCACCAGGTCCCACAGGTCCTCCGGACCGTCGACGCCGCCCGGGTACCGGCACGCCATCGCCACGATCGCGATCGGCTCCGGCCGAGCGGACTCCAGCTCCAGCACCCGTTCCCGGGTGCGCTGGAGGTCCGCCGTCACCCACTTCAGATAGTCGATGAGCTTTTCCTCGTTGGTCATCGCGTGCACACCTTTCAGGCCCGCCCCAACTCGCGGTCGATGAAGTCGAAGATCTCCTCGGCGCTCGCCGCCTGGATCCGGTCCGTGGCCGTTGCCTCGGCCTCCGCGCGCGTCTCGGTCCACTTGGCCAGCAGCGTCTGTAGGCGGGAGGTGATGCGGGTGCGGTGGGTGTCGTCGCTGCCGACACCGCGCAGCGCGGCCTCCAGGCGGTCGAGTTCCGCGAAGACCGGCGCCACGGCGTCGGCCCCGTCGGGCGCCAGCTTCTGCCGCAGGTACCCGGCCAGCCCCGCCGGCGTCGGGTAGTCGAACACGAGCGTGGCCGGCAGCTTCAGCCCGCTGATCGCGGTGAGCCGGTTACGCAGTTCGACGGCGGTGAGAGAGTCAAACCCGAGCTCCTGGAACGCGCGGTCCGGCTCGACCGCCGTGGCCGACGCGTGCCCCAGTACGGCCGCGATGTGCGTGCGCACCAGCTCCAGCAGCACCTGGTGCTGTTCCGCCTCGCCCAGCCCGGCGAGCTTCTGTCGCAGCGCCCCGTCGTCTGCCCGTACCCGCCGCGCCGGCACGCGCACCACGCCCCGCAGGGCGGGCGGCAACGCACCGGCCGTCGCCAGCGCGCGCAGCCGCGGCATGTCCAGCCGCGCGGCGAGCACGCTGGCATGGCCGGCGCTGAGAGCGGCGTCCAGCATGGACAGTCCCTGCTCGGCGGTGAGCGGCACCAGGCCGTTGCGGGTCAGCCGGCTCCGGTCGGTGCTGTCGAGGTGCCCGGTCATGGCGCTGCTGTCGGCCCAGAGGCCCCATGCGATCGAGGTGGCGACGCGCCCCTGTGCGTGGCGGTGGTGGGCGAGGGCGTCGAGGTAGGCGTTGGCGGCGGCGTAGTTGCCTTGTCCGGGTGTGCCGAGGGTGCCGGCGGCTGAGGAGTAGAGCACGAATGCCTTGAGGTCCAGGTCCTGGGTCAGCTCGTGCAGGTGCCGCGCGGCGTCGACCTTGGGGCCGAAGACGTCGTCGACGTGCTCGGCGGTCAGGTTCGGGACAGTGCCGTCGCGCAGGATCCCCGCGGTGTGGATGACGGCGGTGAGGTCTGGAATGGAGTCGATGAGCGCGGTGAGTGCGTCGCGGTCGCTGGTGTCGCAGGCGACGATGTCGATGCCTGGTCCGGTCAGCTTGTCGGCGCCGGGTGCGTGTGGGCCTCGGCGGGAGGCGAGTACGAGGTGTTTGACGCCGTATGTGGTTTGGAGGTGGCGGGTGACGAGGGTTCCGAGGGTGCCGGTGCCGCCGGTGACGAGCACGGTGCCACCGCTCAGGTCCGGCTTCTCACCGGCTGGTTCCGTGATGCGGGCGAGGCGTGGGGCGTATGCCTGGCCGTCGCGGATGGTGATCTCTGGTTCGGTGGCGTTGAACGGGATGGTGTCGTATTCGTGGTCGAGGTCGATGACGGTGATGCGGTCGGGGTTCTCGGTCTGTGCGGAGCGGATCAGGCCGCGGGCTGCCGCTCCCGCGAGGTCGCCGTGGGTGGTGAATACGAGCGGGCCGGTCGTTTGTTGGATCTGGGCCAGGACGTGTTTGGTGACCTGGGCCGGGTCGTCGCCGGTCACCTCGACGACCGTCGCGCCGTCGGGGAGCGGGTCGTCAGCAGGCACGGGCACCCAGTCGACCCGGAAGAGCGTGTCGCGCTGAGATCCCGCCGCGAGCTGCTCCGGGCTGATGGGGCGCACAGCCAGCGACTCGACCGTCGCCACCGGGGCGCCGGCCCGGTCGGCCACCGACAGCGCGATCGCGTCCCGCCCGGCGGGCGTGATCCGCACCCGCAGCGCCTCGGCGCCGCTCGCGTGCGCCGACACCCCGCTCCACGTGAAGGGCAGGTACGCCGACCGGCCGCCGTCGCCGCTGGTACCGAGCACCATCGCGTGCAGTGCGGCGTCGAGCAGGGCGGGGTGGATGGTGTACCGGTGGATGTCGGGCGTGTCGTCGGGGAGTGTGATGTCGGCGTAGATGTGGTCGCCGTTCTGCCAGGCTTGCTGGACGCCTTGGAAGAGCGGGCCGTAGGTGAGGCCGAGGGTGGCGAGGTGGTCGTAGAGGCCGGCGGCGTCCAGGGCGTGGGTGTCGGCGGGAGGCCACGTGCCGGCCAGCTCGCCGCCCTGGACAGCCGTGGCGCTTCCCAGGTGGCCGGTGGCGTGCCGCGTCCACTCGATGTCGTCGTCGCCAGCGGGTCGCGAGTGGACGGTGATCGGACGGTGCCCGCTGTCGCCGGCTGCGCCGACCGTGAGGCGCACGTCGACCGCTCCCCGCTCGGGGACGGTCAGCGGTGCCTCGATGGTCAGCTCCTCGATCCGCTCGTTGCCCACGTGCGCGCCCGCATGGAGCGCGAGGTCGACGTAGGCGGTGCCGGGGAGGATGACGCTCTCCATGACCGTGTGGTCGGCGAGCCACGGGTGCGTACCGAGCGACAGCCGCCCGGTGAACAGCGTGATGTCGGTGTCGGGCAGGTCCGTGACGCCGGTGAGGATCGGGTGGCCGGTCGGCGTGAGATCGGTGCCGGTGGCGGGGACGTCGAGCCAGTACCGCTCACGCTGGAAGGCGTAGGTGGGCAGGTCGACGAAGCGTCCCTTCACGACGGTGGTCCAGTCGACCCGCGCGCCGTGGACGTGTGCCTCGGCGAGCGAGGTGAGGAGGCGGGTGTGGCCTTCGTCGCGGCGCAGCGTGCCGATGGCGGTGGCGTCGAGGGCCGAGACGAGGACGGGGTGCGGGCTGCACTCGACGAAGAGCCGGTGCCCGTCTTTCTTGAGGGCCTCGACCGTGTCGTGGAGTTGGACGGTGTGGCGCAGGTTGCGGTACCAGTAGTCGGAGTCGAGCGCAGTGGTGTCCAGGAGCCCGCCGGTCAGTGTGGAGTAGAACGGGATCCCGGAGGAGCGCGGTGTGATGCCGGCCAGCGCCGCCAGGATGTCGTCGCGGATGGCTTCGACGTGGGGGCTGTGCGAGGCGTAGTCGACGGCGATCTTGCGTGCTCGGGCGCCGGTGGCCTCGCATTGGGTGACGAAGGCCTCTAGGAGGTCGGCGTCACCGGCGACGACGGTCGAGGATGGTCCGTTGACGGCGGCGACGTGCAGGCCTTCGGGCAGGTCCAGTTCGTTGGCTGGCCGGGTGATTGAGGCCATGCCGCCGCCAGGCGGCAGTGCGGTGATGGCTTTGGCGCGTAGGGCCACCACGTGGGCTGCGTCCTGGAGGGACAGTGCGCCGGCGACGTAGGCGGCGGCGATTTCGCCTTGGGAGTGGCCGATGACGGCGTCGGGTTGTACGCCGTGGTGCTGCCATAGGGTGGCGAGTGAGGTCATGACGGCGAAGAGGGCGGGTTGGACGATGTCGACCCGGTCGAGGGGGCCGCGCAGTTCTTTGAGTAGGTCGAGGTGGGGTGCGAGGGCGTCGGCGCAGCGTCGCATGTGGTCGGCGAACACCGGGGAGCTGTCCATAAGGTCCAGCGCCATGCCGGTCCACTGGGAGCCCTGCCCGGGGAAGACGAACACCGTCCGCCCGCCGACTGCGACACCCTGCACCAGGTTGGCGGCGGGCTGGCCCGCGGCTAGCGCCCGCAGGCCCTCCTTCTCCTCGCCGACGACCACGGCACGGTGCTCGAACGCCGCCCGCGTGGTGGCGAGGGAGTAGGCGACATCCGCGAGGTTGGTGTCTTGGCCGATGCTTGCCGCCAGGGTGGCGGCCTGCTCGCGCAGAGCAGCTTCCGTCTTGGCGGACAGCACGAGCGGTGCGGGACCGGCCGGCTCGGTGGCCGGCGGTGCGTCGGCGGGCGGTGCCTCTTCGATGATGAGATGGGCGTTGGTCCCGCTGATGCCGAACGACGAGACGCCGGCGCGGCGCGGCCGGTTGTCGCCCTGCCATGGCTGGGCCTCGGTGAGCAGTTCGACAGCGCCGGTGGTCCAGTCGACGTGCGGCGAGGGCCGGTCGACGTGCAGCGTCTGGGGGAGCTGGCCGTTGCGCAAGGCCATCACCATCTTGATGACGCCCGCCACGCCGGCCGCCGCACCCGTGTGCCCGATGTTCGACTTGATCGATCCGAGCCACAGTGGACGGTCGCGGTCCTGGCCGTAGGTGGCGAGCAGCGCCTGTGCCTCGATCGGGTCGCCGAGGGTGGTGCCGGTGCCGTGTGCTTCGACGGCGTCCACATCGGCCGGTGACAGGCCGGCGTTGGCGAGGGCTTGGCGGATGACGCGTTGTTGGGATGGGCCGTTGGGTGCGGTCAAGCCGTTGCTGGCGCCGTCCTGGTTGACGGCGGAGCCCTTGATGACCGCGAGGACGCGGTGGCCGTTACGTTCGGCGTCGGACAGGCGCTCCAGCAGCAGCAGTCCCGCGCCTTCGCCCCAGCCGGTGCCGTCGGCGGCGGCGGCGAACGCCTTGCAGCGCCCGTCGGGCGCGAGACCGCGCTGGCGGCTGAACTCCAGGAACAGCGCAGGGGTCGACAGCACCGCCACACCGCCCGCGAGTGCCATGTCGCACTCGCCCTGCCGCAGCGACTGGGCCGCCAGATGCAGCGCCACGAGCGATGACGAGCACGCCGTGTCGACGGTGACCGCCGGGCCTTCCAGCCCGAACGTGTAGGAGAGGCGGCCGGACGCGACGCTCGCCGTGTTGCCGGTCAACAGATAACCCTCGTAGCCCTCGGGTATGCCGTGCAACCGCGAGGCGTAGTCCTGGGCCGCGGCGCCGACGTACACGGCGGTGCGGCTGCCGCGCACGGTGGTGGGGTCGATTCCGGCGCGTTCGAAGGTCTCCCAGGCGGTCTCCAGCAGCAGCCGCTGCTGCGGGTCGCTGGCGGCGGCCTCGCGGGGGTTGATGCCGAAGAACGCGGCGTCGAAGCGGTCAGCGGCGTCCAGGAAGCCACCCACCCGCGTGTAGATCTTCCCGGACGCGGCCGGATCCGGGTCGTACAGCTCATCGGCGTCCCAGCCGCGCTCCTCGGGCAGGCCCGACAGCGCCTCCGAGCCGGAGGCGACGAGGCGCCACAGCCCTTCCGGCGAGTCCGCCCCGCCGGGGTAGTGGCAGGCGATGCCGACGATGGCGATCGGCTCGCCCGCGTCGACAGCGGTAGCCACCGTCACCGGAGCACCGGCCGGCTGGCCACCGACCAGCTCGTCGCGCAGGTACCCGGCCAGCGTGGCCGGGGTCGGATAGTCGAAGACCAGCGTCGCCGAGAGCCGCAGCCCGGTGGCGGCATCGAGCCGGTTGCGCAGCTCGACCGCCGTCAGCGAGTCGAAGCCCGACTCCTGGAAAGCCCGGTCGGCGTCGACCGCCTCGATCGACGCGTGCCCCAGCACCGCCGCGACGTGCGTGCGAACCAGGTCGAGCAGCAGCCGCCGGCCGTCCGACTCGGACAGTTCGGCCAGACGGCGAGCGAGGGTGGCGCCGCCGTCCGCCGCCCCGGCGCTCGCCGTGCGCCGGCTGGGTGCCCGGACCAGGCCGCGCAGGATCGGCGGGAGCGGCGCGGTCCGCGCGAGGGCGCGCAGCGTCGACAGGTCCAGCTTCGCCGGTACCGCCACCGGCGTGCCGAGCGGCTGTGCGGTGTCCAGCACGGTGTCGAACAGGCGCAGGCCCTCCGCTGTGGACAGCGCACGCAGGCCGCCGCGGGCCATCCGGGCACGGTCGGCGTCGGTGAGGGCGCCGGTGATGCCGCTTGCCTGCGCCCACAGGCCCCACGCCAGCGACGTGGCCGGAAGCCCGCGCGCGTGCCGGTGTGCGGCGAGTGCGTCGAGGAACGCGTTGGCGGCGGCGTAGTTGCCCTGACCGGGCGCGCCGAGCACGCCGGCGGCGGAGGAGAACAGCACGAACGCGGCCAGGTCCAGGTCGGCGGTCAGCTCGTGCAGGTGCCAGGCGGCGTCCACCTTGGCCCGCAGCACCGCGTCGACCCGGTCCGGGGTCAGCGACTCGATCGTGGCGTCGTCGGCGATGCCCGCGGTGTGCACGACAGCGGTGAGCGGGTGCGCGTCGGGGATGCTGGCGAGCAGGCCAGCGACCGCGTTCCGGTCGGCGGTGTCACAGGCGACGACCCGGCCGAACTCGGCGAGGGACTCGGCGCCGGGGGCGTCGGGGCCCCGCCGCGACACCAGCAGCAGGTGGCGTACGCCGTGCTCCTCGGCCAGGTGCCGGGCGACGAGTCCGCCGAGCGTGCCGGTGGCGCCGGTGACGAGCACCGTGCCGTCCGGGTCCAGCGTCGGCGGGAGCGTCAGCGTTATCTTGCCGACGTGCCGCGCCTGGCTCAGGTGCCGGAAGGCGTGCGGCGCGTGCTGCATGTGCCAGCCGGTCGTGGGCAGCGGCTCGATGGCGCCGCTGTCGAACAGGGCGGCCAGCTCGACCAGGATCTCCTGCGTACGGTCGGGGCCGGCGTCGAGCAGGTCGAACGGCCGGTACGCCACACCCGGGTGGTCCGCCTCGACGCTTTCGCGGTCGCGCAGGTCGGTCTTGCCCATCTCCAGGAACGTGCCGCCGCGCGGCAGCAGCCGCAGCGACGCGTCGATGAAGTCGCCGGCGAGCGCGTTGAGCACCGCGTCGACGCCGCGCCCTTCCGTGGCCGACCGGAAAGCCGTTTCGAAGTCCAGGGTCCGCGAGGAGGCGATGCGCTCGGGCGGTATGCCGAGCCGGTGCAGGGTCGGCCACTTGCCTTGGCTGGCGGTGGCGTACACCTCGACGCCCCAGTGCCGGGCCAGCTGCACGGTGGCCATGCCGACGCCACCGGCCGCCGCGTGCACCAGAAGCGACTGTCCACGCTGGATTCCGGCCAGGTCGCGCAGCGCGTAGTAGGCGGTGAGGAACACGATCGGCACGCCCGCGGCCTGGCCGAACGACCAACCGGCCGGTACGGGCGCGAGGAGCCGGTGGTCGGTGACCGCGACCGGTCCCATGGCGCCGGAGAACAGCCCCATCACCCGGTCGCCGGGGGCCAGGCGGGTGACCTCCGCACCAACCTCGGTCACGACACCGGCCGCCTCGCTGCCGATGAGCGCCTCGCCGGGGTACATGCCGAGAGCGATGAGCACGTCGCGGAAGTTGAGCCCGGTGGCCCGTACAGCCACCCGCACCTGGGTGGGCGCGAGCGGTGCGGAGGCGTCCGGGCTGGGCACCAGGGCCAGGTTCTCCAGGGTGCCGGGGCCGTCGAGGTCGACCCGCCAGGCGGTCTGACCGGCCGGTGGGGCCAGCGCCGCGCGCCGTCCACTTCGGTTGAGCCGTGGTGCGTGCAGCCGCCCCGACCGGATCGCGAGCTGCGGTTCCCCGGTCGCGAGGGCGGCCGGCAGGATGCCCGCCCAGCCCGGTTCGCCGTCGGTGTCCAGCAGCACGATCCGACCGGGGTGCTCGGCCTGCGCGGAGCGGACCAGCCCGCTGACCGCCGCGCCCGCCAGGTCCGCGGCGTCGTCACCGGGGCGAGCGGCCACCGCGTGGCTGGTCAGGACGACCAGTCGCGTGCCGGCGAGCCGTGGCTCGGCGAGCCACTCCTGGAGCACCGTCAGGACACTGCGGACGCCGTGGTGTACCCCGGCGACTGTGTCGTCGGGAGGGCACGGAAGCAGCACGGCTTCTGGCAGGCGGCCCTCGTCGGCCCAGGTGGCCGCCTCGGCTACGGACCCGGCTCTGGCGCCGGCCACCTCGATGGCCGTCGTCACCATCTCCAGGACCGCCACGGCCGTGTCCACGCTTGACTCGGCGTCCGGGAGGGGCGTCCAGGACAGTTCGAACAGGGCGTCGTCCACGCCACCGCGCGCGTTCGCGAGCTGTGCGGCCGATACCGGACGGGCGGCCAGCGCCGTCACCGTCGCCACTGGCAGTCCCGCCGCGTCGGCGACCGCGAGCCGCAGCGTGTCGCCGCCGCCCGGCGTCAACCGGACCCGCAGGGCGGTGGCACCCGACGCGTGCAGCGCCACGCCCGACCACGAGAACGGCAGCCGGATCTGGTCGCCGCCGGCCGACAGCGCGGCCAGCGCGACCGGGTGCAGGGCGGCGTCCAGCAGCGCCGGATGGATCCCGTACCCGGACGGGTCGGCGGCCTCGGCGGGCAGCGCCACCTCCGCGTACACCTCGTCTCCGCGCCGCCACGCGGCGGCTAGCCCCTGGAACGCCGGGCCGTAGGTGAGGCCGACCTCGGCCAGCCGGGCGTAGGCGCCGTCGAGGTCCAGCGCCGTGGCGCCGGCCGGTGGCCACGCCGTCAGCTCGTCGGGTACGCCGTCCGCCTCGCCGCCAAGGGTGCCGGTGGCGTGGCGGGTCCACGGTTGGTCGGCGGCGTCATCGACCGATCCGGAGGCGCCCCGGTCGGGTCGCGAGTGGATGGTGACCGCCCGCCGGCCGTGCTCGTCCGGCGCGTCGACCGCCACTTGGATGTGCACGGCGCCGCGCTCGGGCAGCACCAGCGGCGCCTGGAGGGTCAGCTCCTCCACCCGGCCGCAGCCGACCCGGTCGCCGGCGTACAGCGCGAGGTCGAGCAGCGCGGTGCCGGGCACCAGGACGGTGTCCATGATGGTGTGGTCGCCGAGCCACGGGTGGGTGGCTGCCGACACCCGCCCGGTGAGCAGGTACCCGTCGCTGCCGGCCAGCGCGACGGACGCGGCCAGCAGCGGGTGGCCGGCACCGTCCAGCCCGAGGTCACCGGCGTCACCGAGGGCGGCCGGCGGGTCGAACCAGTACTGCTGGCCCTGGAACGGGTACGTCGGCAGCTCGACGCGCCGGCGCGGCCCGCCGAATACGGAGTCCCAGCGGATGGGCGCACCGGTCGTGTGGAGAGAGGCCAGGGCCGTCGCCATCGCTTCCGGCTCGGGTCGTCCACTGCGGAGGGTGGGCGTGAATGTTCCGGTGGTGGTGTCTGCGGCCATG